>JAZDEK010000115.1:0-4485 GCA_043808895.1 Pseudomonadota bacterium | reverse complement strand
AACAATTTTACTCTCAAAACCTAATTCTTTTAATATAAAACCAGCAACATCGTCCTTAAGGTTATCCATGACGTGAACTCTGTTTTTTTCTATCGCAAGTTCCTGATACTCTTTTTGTGCTCTTCTAGTTGAGCACCCAGTCACAATTATTAAAGCGTTGGAATTACTTCTATCCAGTTTTCTTATTAAATTCCTCGCCTGTGAGTCCGAAGACGCTGTGACAGTACAAGTGTTTACTATATGAACGTCGGCATTTAGCTCAGCGTCTAGAACATTAAACACCCCGGCGTCCAATAGTTTAAGCGCAATTGAGTTAGAATCCGACACATTACATTTACAACCGAACGTATGAACGGAAACATTAAGCATCTACATCTCAGGATTCTAAGAGTTTCTCAAACGCATGAGCCATGCCTTCGGCTATGTGCGTCGCCATGGTTATATCCCTAACCTCTTCCGCGTATATCATGGCAAAAACCTCGTCGTCTATAGTGACAGGTATAACGGACACGATCTTTGGTCTTGTTCCACCCAAGACCTTAAAGAATTCGTCGGTGAGGTAATTTTTTGCGGCCATGCCGTGAAAATATGATTTCCGCTCAAAGGCACCCATAAAAATGCTTGGCGCGTTAAGCGGTATAGTATAACCCTTTAGTTCGTCCGTAATGCCGTCACCGAACCCGGTCTCGAATATCATGTCGCTGTATTTTCTGAACAGGATTATGCTTCGTTTACTCACGAGCTTCATCTTATCAAGGATGTCGTTAATTATTACGTCCTTTGAGGTCTTGGACGCGGAAGCTGCCGGCGTTGATGAAGGTTCGGGCTTTGGTTCTATTTTAGGCTCCTTACTTAAATTTTGTGGTCTTGGAATATTGGGTACGGTCTGAGCCTCTACAGGTTTTTGTTCGGTCTTTGGAGTTACCTCGCTTCGAACAAATTTAAAGGCTTCGGGAAGACCGAGGTTAAAATATCTGTTTATGGATTTTGAAAGAATACTGGAGAACGCGCCGTATGGGATGATCCTTTTTGAAGTGAAAAAGTTCAGCTCGCTGATACAGGTATCGTTGGTGGGGTCGAACATAGCGACATGGATGCTTGTTTCATCGGCGTTAAAAGGCAAAATATGGTTCTTGTCTATCAGGTCCCTTGGGATGGAAGAAAGTGTCTCCGGAGATATGTCGGAAAAATCTTTTTGTTCAGCCACCGCAAGTTTTAGTTTGTTCTTTATGATCTTATATACATCATCCTCGCTGCCGTGTCCCAGCACCAAAAGTCTTTCGACCAGTGATGTGCCAAACTCATAAGCCCGCGCTCTTTGGACTTCCTCATCCTTTATGATGCCCGCTCTTAATAATGTGTTTACAAGTTCTGTTATCAATTTTTTCTCCTGCCCTTATGTATGGCCATCCCGTGTACATCCTCGCATGCTTCAAGTATCATTTCAGAAAGTGTAGGATGAGGATATATTATACCAGATAATTGGGTCGCTGTAAGCCCCAATCCTACAGCTATGGTGAACGGCGTAATAAGGTTGTCCGCGTCCTTTCCCACCACAGCAGCACCTATTATTTTATCTTTTTCGTCGGTGAGAACTTTAACCATGCCCTCTGTTGAATTTATCGCCAGGGCTTTTCCCAGCGCAGCGTACATGAATTTTCCGGATCTATACTGAACATTTTTTTCTTTGGCCTCTGTTTCTGTAACACCCACCGAGGCAAGCTCAGGTATTGAGTATGTAACGCGGGGAATAACGTTAAGATTAATATTTGATCTTTTTCCCGCCATATCGCCAATAACCTTGCACGCCGACGCTGAAGCGTAATGAGCAAGCTGAATTCCACCCGTTACGTCACCCACCGCGTAAATATTTGGGTTTGAGGTCTTAAATTCGGCATCAACGGTGACACTATTTTTCGCGCCGAGTTTTACACCCGCCTTTTCGCAATTTAAGCCCTCTGTGTTTGGCTCTCTTCCCACTGCCACGACACAGTGTTCAGCCTCCAGGACTTCTCCGTTACTCAGAGTGACTTTTCCTTTCTCGACTTTCTGCACAGAGATATCCACGAATATTTTCACACCCTTATTCTTTAATGAAGTCTCTACAAAGCGCACACAGTCCCTGTCTTCTGTGGGGAGTATCCCTTTCAGCATTTCAACTATAGTAACCTCACATCCAAAAGAAGTGAGGATGAACGCAAGTTCGCATCCTATAACGCCGCCGCCAACTATCACCACTCTCCCTTTTAGTTCCGGGTTTTCAAGTATGTCCGTACTGTCTATTGTAAAACCCGGGACGTTAAAGAACTTAGGCTTTGTGGTTTTTGACCCTGTGGCGATCAAGGCCTTTTTGAACTCTATTTCTTCTCCGTTAACAGAAATTTTGTTGTTCGAGACAAAACTTCCTTTGCCTTTTTTGAGTTCAACACCGTAGGACTTTAAAAGCATATCCACTCCGGCGTTCAATTTACTAACGACGCTGTTCTTAAATGAATATATCTCCTCTCTATTTATATCCAGACCATTTATTTTAAGCCCTTGTCTTGGTTTTTTCGCGGCGAATATTTCTTCGGCGTAAGATAGTAAACACTTGGTGGGAATACAGCCAACATTAAGACACGTGCCTCCAAGTTTATTTTCTTCAAGCAAACAGGTCTTTAAACCGAGCTGAGCCGCCCTTACAGCACCCACATAACCCGCGGGCCCTCCACCTATTATCACAACATCAAAAGCGCTCATTTTCAAACTCTCCAGTTCTTGATACTTATTTTTCTCGAATTCTCAGAAACGTATTCTATATCAATAAGGGCGAGTACGTCATCAAAATATTCCCTCTGTTCTTTTATATGGTCTATCCACTCAATGAACATAACAGTCTCAGCGTCGCCAAGAGCCTCCAAAAAACCCGTGCCCAAAAGCTCGTCCGTGTTGTATATCCTGTAAAGGTCGGTGTGGATAATGCGTTTTCCGCTCTTTTCGAACTCGTTCATAATGGTGAACGACGGTGAAGTCACATCCACTCCCGGCATAAGAACAGACATTATCCCTTTTATTAAGAGGGTCTTCCCGGCTCCAAGCTCGCCGCTGAGGCCCACCTTGAAACCTTTTCCGATCTTGGATATTTCTTTTCCAAGTGTTTGACCAAACTTGAAGGTCTCGTCGCTGGAGTTCGTTATGATCACTCTGTCAGGCATTTTAAAACAGCACCTAGCTCCTTTATTACGTCTGTCGGCATAAGGCCAAGGCTTGAGACCTTTTTCTTTTTCACTAATCTATCCGCGCAAAGCCCATGCACATAGGCGCCAAGAACGCCAGCGTCCGCTGGTTTAATCCCCTGTGCTATGAACGCGGCTATTATACCTGATAACACATCGCCGCTTCCGCCTTTTGAGAGCGCGGGATTGCCGCTTGAATTGATAAATATGCCGCCGCGCGTGCCGGCACCCTGCTCAACACCCAACATCGAGCGATATCCCTTAAAAAGCACGCTGAATTTTCTACCCTTAATGAACTTTTCTAGCGTACGCAGCCTATGGGCTTGAACGTCTTTTTCGCCGGTTAAGCGTGACATTTCTCCAGGGTGCGGGGTCAAGACCACGTTCTTGTTCTTTATAATTTTAATAAAACTTTTATTTTCCGCGATCAAATTCAGTGCGTCAGCGTCTATGACCATCGGGCATTTTGTTCTTTTGAGTATACTTTTAAGTTCTTTCTTTCTCTGTTTCCCAAATCCGGGGCCTACAATAACGACGCTGAATTTAGAAAGAGCCTTAGAGTCATATTCTTTTATCATCGCTTCAGATGCCAGCATGGGCATTCGTTTTCTTAAAGATTCCTCTTTTTCACCCACTGCTATAACGCTTAAAAGCCCCGCCCCTGCTCTAAGAGCCGCCATTCCACTCATCGCGACAGCACCTTCCATCCCCTTTGCGGAAGATATCACAGCCACGTGCCCGTAGGAGCCTTTATGTGAGTTTGGTTTTCTTTTAAGATCTCTTGCGATGTTTTTTGCCGTATCTTCGTCCACGAATTCATAATTTGTTTTTATTTCCGTTCTTGGAACAAATAATCCTTTTACCACTACATCGCCGCTGTAAAGGGATCCTGGAGAAACATATAACCCAAGTTTTGGTACAGTAAATGTTACAGTACAATCTGAAACTATAGCGTAACTTTCTGCCTCGCCTGTGTCAGCGTCCACGCCGGACGGAACATCTATACTTAAAACAAAACCGGCAGAACCTGCGGCCTCAAAAAGTTTGGAAAGTTTTTCCACCGCGCCACCTTGCCTGTTCTTGCGTGAGCCTGCCGCGTGCGGATCTATTCTAAAACCTGTTCCAAAAACCCCGTCAATTACGACGGTGTCTTTGCCTATTAGTTTTTCCGCTTGCGCGGGGCTTATTCTGGCAAAAACCCTCTGGCCTATTTTTCCAGCTGCAGTTTTTAAAAGCATTTTCATTTGAAGTTTCGCGTCAGGAGTTTTTG
>JAZDEK010000114.1:0-2763 GCA_043808895.1 Pseudomonadota bacterium | reverse complement strand
CAATCGTCGGTTTTTCCTCGCTTCCTCGTATAACGAAAAAATACTTCGCAATATGGTTTGATCACCGTAGCTTTTTCAGTAACACCAGACAATGTGTAATTAAATACTTGTTGTCAACATAAAGAAGGATTGACACGGTATCCCCGTTTAAAGTATATAAGGGAGGAACTTATTTAACGGAGGGCTTTTATGAAGAAATTAATTGGATTACTGACCTTAGTTTTTATTACAAGTTCAAGCAATGCTTTTTCGGAGGTTGCTACCTATAATGAGCTTGCAATAAAAAAATTATTAAATTTGGAATTCAGTAAAGTAGGTTTCCCCGATGTAAAAGCAACAGAAGTAAAAGGTGCTTCGACGTATCTTGGTGGCTCTGTTGGTACAGTAGTAGTAGAAGATACTTACACTTATTCTGCAGAAGATTCCAAAGGCAATATATATGGAGGGGTAATAGTAGCGGTGCCCCGAAAGGATAATCCCAGCGTTTATGTAATGCCTCCTTTTGCGCTATTTACTTTACACGATCGTTCTCACGATAACGTTACGCTATATAGTACAGTTAAAGATTGTGAGTGCTGGTGATGAACAAAATAAGCGAAAATTAATGGTTCTAGGCGGGAGTAAACATTAAAACTTCGGCGTAAGTTTTTAAAACATGTCGTTGTTGGACGGCGTGAGCGTAATTGATATTAATGGGTCGGTATTCCCGGGGTACGCAAAGAATAATTTAACCCTTTGGCATTTGTAGGACATCTTTCTGTCGTCGGAATCTCTTTTTTCTTCCGAGTCGCAATAAAATGTTGATACCACCGCTATATCAAAATCCTGTCCCAGTTCCGCTGCCGTAAACATGGCTATTTGAGCTTGGTCTCCCGATTTTATATTGGTGTATTCAAAAACGCTATTGTCGTTCCTGGAGTACGTTTTGTCCCTTAGCCTTACTTTGGCTTCAGTGACCTTGGAACCCATAAGAACCGACGTCTTAGAGCCATCTATTTTAACGTAGATAACGTCTTTTTCATCTATGGATAAAGAGAACAGTCCGTCCTGATACTCTTTGTCTTCTATTACTGTGGTAGTGGAACAATCAACTCTTGATGATCGCGGTGCAATTATTGTAGTGGCGTATGGAACTACCTCGGCGCGAACGTCAGCGAACCCGCAAGTTCTATGCCCGTCCTTTACAAAGTAAAGTTTTTCGTCTGATTCTGTTTTTAAATAAACATCCGGGTGCGGAACGCTAGGATCTATAAAATCAACATATGCCCGGTACTTATTATTGGCGCATGCCGAAAGCAGCAGAACACTTAATAAAATCCCTAGTGAAGATGTTTTCATCTGGCTAGCCCTCGGTGCAAAGTGTCCGCACATTATATCACATTTTGACGGCAAAAGCGAGCCGTAAGCAGGCAGATTGCGGGTTAAAGGGAACTATTTTTTTGTTGTAACTTCTTGTGTTTTAATATAAATCCCAGTATCTGTTCGAACTAAAGCGGGAGTAGCTCAGTTGGATTTAGAGCATCAGCCTTCCAAGCTGAGGGTCGCGGGTTCAAGCCCCGTCTCCCGCTCCATTTTTTTATAGGACGCTATGAGAGACTTAAGTTCATACATACTATCCACCGGCGCGTACAAAGATCTTGAGCATCCCGTGCTCCTTACTTCCGGCGAACTCGGCATCTATTACGTTAATACCGAGAAACTCGTCTGCGACGACGGCGAGTGGACAAAGTTCGGCGACGACCATCAGAAAATGATAGATCACGCCGTAAAACAGATGAACACAAAAAAAGAATTTAAGGCTGTTATAGAGGCTCTTGCCGAAGAGGCTGAACAGATATTCTCGGAATCAACGTACAAGAAATTCGCCATATCCGGCGGACAGCGACGAGATTGGCTGTTCTCGGGACCTGTGGCAAAACTGCTTGGGCATACTCATATCTCTCTTTATAAAGACGGAAAGACTCCGCACGCGTTAGATGACCTTGACGGTTTTTACGTCGTCCACGTGGTGGATTTAATCACAGAAGGCTCAAGCATATTTAATATCCAAGAAGGAAGAGAACACGGCTGGGTCCCAATGCTCAGAAAAAGAAAAGCAAGAATAGATGAACTCCTCAGCGTCGTAACAAGAAGACAGGGCGGCGAGGAAAGACTAAAAGAGCAGGGCGTTGACGTCACCGCTTTTGTAACCATCGACGAGGATTTTGTAAGGAAATATTCAAAATATCCCGACAGAGCAGTCGCATACATGAGAGACCCGCATAAATGGAACGCCGAGTTTTTAAAACAAAACGGGGCGTTGATGTTCGTTGATTATTTCGACCCGACCAAAAGCAACGTAAAACGAGCCCAGAACTTTTTGTGGAGATACGGCGAGACATTAAAAGAGCTCGGTAAATACGATGAGCTGGTAAAAGAGATAGAAACCAGGTTTGGAAAGGCTTTGTGGTAGAGCGTCTAAAAAATATTAAAAACTTCTTGCAATTTTGTCCTATTTCTAATATAATAGATGTATGTCTAAAAAAATAGAAGATATATTCATCTCAACAGCCGCCCAAAAGGTGCTGCGGTTCCTGTCGCAGAACCATGACTCTGTTCTATATGATTCCGAGATACAAAGGACGTTATCAACATTAAGCAGGGCGTCGGTCAATAATTCCCTGAGGGATTTAAATAAGGCCGGGGTGACGGAACGTGTAAAGAAAGGGCTTGTGTCCATGAACAGACTCTATGATACGCCGGAGATGAGGATATTTAAACAAT
>JAZDEK010000113.1:0-2972 GCA_043808895.1 Pseudomonadota bacterium | reverse complement strand
TTTACCGTCTTCTGCAGATCAACGATGTAAATCCCGTTCCTCGCGCCAAAAATGTACGGTTTCATCTTTGGATTCCATTTGCTTGTTTGATGACCAAAGTGCACTCCGGCACTTAATAGGTCTTTCATGGTGATTTGATTCATAGACTTGTAAATCCTCCTTTAGGTTAATCCTCCGATCCCGTCTTCAAGGGGTTGTCGTCCCTTTAACCGCCCGAACCGTTTTCCTTATTTTAAGGAGCCGGACACCATGGGCGAGACATAAGAACCGTGTGTATTTAAACCAGAGCTGTGATTAGCATGTGGGCTAGGTATTGTCAATGTTTGCGGGAGAGCTGTACAACGTTGAAACTGCTTGGTATACAAACTGCAATGGATATAAAGGGATACATAAAAAGCCTCACAAAGTACGATAACCAGCTGCTTCCAGAGCTTGAACCTCAGTCCACAACACGGGCGGACACACGCTCCTTTATAGAGCCAGAGGCGGCAAGACTGATCAACAGTATTATACTTGCGACAAAAGCAAAAAATGTTCTGGAGCTTGGAACATGCGTGGGCTATTCAGGGATATGGTTCGCGGAAGCGTTAAAAATTACGGGCGGAAAATTAACCACCATAGATTACGACCTTGATCTCTTACGAGAGGCGAAAGTAAATTTTAAAAGAGCCGGCGTGACCGAACATATAACTATAATAGAGGGCGAGCTCACCGAAGTTATAAAAAAAATCTCGGACAACAGTTTTGATATCGTAATTCAGGACGCGAGAAAATCTTTGTATACAGAACTTTTGGGAGACTGCGTAAGAATAGTAAAACCCGGCGGTGTTATTATCGCGGATGACACATTGTACAGCAGAGAGGGCACAGTGGAAAAATTAAACGAGCATCTAAAAAAATATAACCACACCGTGTTTAACGATAAAAGGTTATACAGCTCAATTATTCCTGTCGGTGAAGGCGTTACGATAAGCGTTAAAATGTAGTTCTATTGCATCGGGGCTACTGCGGCTGGTTCGGCTATCACTTTTGGGACCTCAACGTCAGAAACAGGTAAAGCCTGTTCAGTAACGATCGGTTTTTTGAGAATATCAAGCTGCTGCGGCTCCACGATATTAGCGTCTATAGATGGCACAACAACCACCGGCCTTGTTAAACCCGTAAGACTGTCCGTACAAGACTTGGACACCACGCATTTTGATCCCAACGTAACATCATAATTCCCGACTGTACCGTCCGGCAGCGAAGGCGTATCAATTTCAAGTGTCGACTTTACGATACTTCTCATCTTAGCCTCTACAGTGCAGAAAGAATCAGCGCACGCGTTACTTAGAGAATACTGCACGACGATCTTTGGGAATATCTCCGCGAAATACGCTTTGGAGATGTTCTCGTCCACACCCGAACATTTAAAAAGCGGTTCAAATATCTCCGCGGCCATCATCTTGGATCTATACTGCAGTGGATCTACCTTAGATACAACATCACTCATCTGCGCAAGTAGTTTGACTCCTATGTCCACGCTGTTAAAAGAACTCTGGAGAGCAGCGAACTCGTCGCAGTTTGATTCAGCAGAATTCTGGTTTGCAGCTATAAAAGCTTTCGTTTCCTCATACTTGAACAATGCCGCGCAATAATCTTTCTTCTCTTGCACGTCAGAGATGAAAGTCTGCAGGGTATCCGCAACTGAACTGCAATCTACGAATTTTAGATCAATAGACGGATCACTGTATTTGGAGTCAGGCTTGAGATCAGATTTGGAATCAAAAGCAGGAGAAAGTTTTTCGGTGAATTTTCTGCCGCTTGAACAACCGGCGACCCCAATGACCATAATTGTTATCAATGTACACTTAAAGATCTTTTTTATACGCAACATACGTGCCTCCTGTAATATTCTCATTATACCGCATACTGTGTCTTTTGTCAAGCTTTATATAGAAGTAGAGGCACGCAAGAGGAAACCTATTAATTACAATAAATTAGGACTAATGGATTACAGAACCCACGGTCGCGGTCGCGTTGTTGTTGTTTAGAACATCCAATATGGCTGCTGCCACTTCTGGTTCTGTCTTTGTCGCTTTATATGTGCCTGTCGCGTAAACATGCACAAGATAATCCGAGAATGTTTGAGAGAAATATTTTTTGGAGCTGGCGTCCGACACTCCGTTACTCAAACAAATGAATTTGCTGTTGTACACGGAATAAACTGTTTTGCCCTGAAAGAATGGCGGCGCACTTATGCTCTCGGCACAAGTGTTGTTGGGTGGTGTGGTGTAGGCTTCCGCGCGTGGGATTAATATATCGAGCAGGTTTACCTTTTCACTCTGAGCTAGCGTAGGCTGACAAAACGACAAGAAAGGAAGTTCGTTATCTACAACTCTTGCCATTTTATCCTTTACAGCGTCTATGGCGGTTTTAAGGTCGGTAATCTTTGCGCACGAGTTCTCTCCGGATTCATCCACAAAATCCTGAGCCGTTATGACCTCTGTAAGAAAATTGCAATACATCCCCGGAACATACGGGTCAGGTATATTAAGGCTGTTAAGTGTTAGAATAATGTTGCTGCTTGTTTCGTCTATTTTAGCGCAATCCGCAAAACCCTGCCCTTCTCCCGGAAGTCCAGATCTGTTAGATCCGCTGCACGCGCCGAGTAAAATCGAAATCGCAAAAACAGTAAAAACTTTTTTCATAGATACCTCCATAGAATTTATTTAATCTTTCAAACAAAGTACCGGCGTCTTGGCCGCTCCCACTTCATCACAACGTCGTACAGGAGTGGTCTGGGGCGCGTTACGCAAAATGTCCGGATTTGTTCTTGCCTCTGCCGCTATTTTTATCATAACGTCACAGAACATGTCCAATTCCTCTTTGGATTCAGTTTCCGTTGGTTCTATCATTATAGCCCCATGAACAACAAGAGGGAAGTACACTGTTGGTGGATGCATTCCATAATCCAAAAGCCTCTTTGCTAT
>JAZDEK010000112.1:0-9719 GCA_043808895.1 Pseudomonadota bacterium | reverse complement strand
CCAACTGCCGAAAATAACCTTTGAGAAAGAAAAAACAGAGGAGACCAAACCGGAAGTTTCACCTCAGCAGATAAAAACACCGTCGGAAGCGTTCTCCCAAAATAAAGCCGGGCGCAGGATAGTAAAAATAATCGAGCTGTACAATTATATGGACAATCCGACAACGGAAAACGGGAAGGAAGCCTTGGATGAACTTCAAAAACTAAGAGAAACGCCCAAAGAGACCTTTGACGAGATACGAAAGGGAACGTTTATGCTGTCTGATTTCTATGAAGTAAAAAAACAGTTCCTCGTTCAGTTCGCGTCCACCTTGGATGTAGATAAGGAAGAAAAAATAGAGTTCCTTAAAGAGGGAATAGAAAGATCGCTGCAGGGCATTCACGACAGCAACAACATCCAGGCTACATACACACCGACTATAATCTTTGATACTTTCATAAACGTCTCAGAAGATTCTGTTGAGATAGAGAAATTGGCGACGGAAATGATGACGAAAAGCCCGGTTGAAGTACAAAAGAATATTTTAACCTCTTACAATAGGATAAATCCCGAAAAAGCCGGCGACCTTGCCAGAAAATACAGCCTGAATGCTTTTTAATAATTAAACTCTAGTTACAAAATGGGCGAAACTCTTGCCCCATCTTTTGATTTTCACCACTTTAACCTCGCTGGGGGCACCATCCTTGAACATTTCGTATCCACTTTCGGCTATAAGGATAGCTCCGCTTTTCATCTTTGGAAAAATATTATTTAACACTTCATCGTATTCTTTGTAATCGTAAGGCGGGTCAAGATATATGATGTCAAAATCTTTGAGATCGTTCTTTCCAACAAAATTTAATGCGTCGGCAAGAATAATTTTTGTTACATCCTTAACACCGAGCTTTGTTGTATTCTTCTCTATCACATTAAGCGACACCCTTGAGTTATCAACTAATACAGCGTACACAGCGCCCCTGCTCAACGACTCAAAACTTATAAGCCCTGTGCCGGCAAAAAGTTCCAGCACTCTTGCTTTCTCTATTTCAAAACCCATAGAAAAAAGAACATTAAATATGCCTTGCCTCGTTTTGGACGAGGTCGGGCGTATGGATTTCCCTTCCAGACACTCAACAGGTTTATTCTTAAAATTACCGCCGGTTATTCTGATCACAACAGCCTCGTTCTACTCGCGCCGACCGCCCTTTATCTACCACAGCACTTTTTATATTTCTTTCCGCTGCCGCACGTGCACGGATCGTTACGGCCTACTTTTTCATTTGAACGTTTAACAGGCTCGGCAGGCCCCTCGCCCCTGCTCATTGTAAGGTTCTTCTGGAGCGCTTCCTGCTGCTTTTTATACTGTTCCAGCGCCGACATCATATCCGGCTGCTGGGCTTTTTCTTCCTGTTTTCTTTTCTCTTCAGCCTCGGCGTACTGCGGGGACACCTGCACCCTGAATATCTTGCCGAGCGTTCCCATCTTGATGTGGTAATCAAGCTCAACGAACATATCAAAAGCTTCTTTCTTATACGCAATAAGCGGATTTACCTGAGCGTAGCCTCGTAATCCTATACCCTCTTTCAGGTAATCAAGGTTCTTTAGGTGTTCTTTCCAAAGGGTGTCCAGCGTCTGAAGGAATATCGTCCTACATACGTCCAGGAATATCCCCTCGGGGAGTTCTTTTATTTTTGTGTCGACGATATTAGAGGCTGTCTCAAATAAATATTCGGAAAGTTTTTTGCCGGATGAGATAAAATCCGCTTTTTTAATTTTAAAGTTGAATTCGTCGTTTATCTGGTTGTTCAGGTCCTCAAAATCCCAGTTGTTGACGTCCCTTTCAACAGAGACCGTTTTCTCTATAGCTTCGCATTCCTCTTTTATAAGATCGGTGAAGAATTCTCTGAGTGTTTCTCCGGTCAACATACTCTTGCGCATGGAGTATATGACGTCCCTTTGCTGGTTCATTACGTCGTCGTATTCAAGAAGATGTTTTCTTATATCAAAGTTGTGTCCTTCCACTCTTTTTTGTGCGTTCTCTATGGCTCTTGAAACGAACCTATGCTCTATGGGCTCGTTCTCGTCCATCTTTAGCGTGTCCATGAGCTTCAATATCCTGTCACCACCGAATATCCTCATAAGATCATCTTCCAGAGATAAATAAAATCTTGAAGACCCTGGATCGCCCTGACGGCCGGAACGACCTCGCAGCTGATTATCTATACGACGTGATTCGTGTCTTTCTGTTCCTATAACATGAAGTCCACCGACGTTGGGGATCCCCTGTCCAAGTTTAATATCCGTTCCACGGCCCGCCATGTTGGTGGATATTGTGACAGCGCCATTTTGTCCGGCTAGCGCGATTATTTCAGCCTCTTTTTCATGATACTTTGCGTTCAACACATTATGTTTTACGCCCTGGAACTTTAACATCTTGGAAAGCTTTTCTGATTTTTCTATTGATATCGTACCGACCAGCACAGGCTGTCCCTTTTTGTGTCTCTCCGTGATATCATTTACAACAGCCTTGAATTTTGCCTTTTCGTTCTTATAAACCTGATCCGCAAGATCCGCTCTCACCATCGGCATGTTCGTGGGCATAACGACAACTTCCAGTTTATATATCTTTGCGAATTCCGCAGCCTCTGTTTCCGCTGTACCGGTCATACCAGAAAGTTTTTGATACATCCTAAAATAATTCTGGAACGTAATTGTTGCAAGTGTTTGGTTCTCGCTCTCGACCTTTACTTTTTCCTTTGCTTCCAACGCCTGATGCAGGCCTTCCGAGAAACGTCTTCCGGGAAGCAGCCTTCCTGTAAATTCGTCGACGATAATAACTTTATTCTCCTGAATTACATAATCAACATCTCTTTTAAATAGAGCATGCGCCCTTAGTGCCTGTGTTACATAATGTAACCATTCAATGTTGTGAGGATCATAGAGGTTCCCAAGTTTTAAAACCTTTTCAAGTTTTTTTACACCCTCTTCTGTAAGCGCGGCTGATTTACTTTTCTCATCTATGGTGTAATCTTTATCCTTTATCAGCGACGGAATGAAAGTATCAACATAATAATATTTACTTACATCGTCATCAGTAGGGCCGGAAATTATGAGAGGTGTTCTTGCTTCATCTATAAGTATTGAGTCAACCTCGTCCACGATCGCATAATGCAAGGGGCGCTGTACGAGATCTTTTATATCGTACTTCATATTGTCCCTTAAATAATCAAAACCGAATTCATTGTTCGTTCCGTATGTAATGTCCGACTGATACGCCGCTCTTCTTTCCAAGTCGCTGATGCCGTGACGTATGCATCCAACGGACATGTTAAGGAACTTATATATCTGCCCCATCCACTCGCTGTCTCTTTTCGCGAGATAATCGTTTACCGTAACAACGTGAGCACCTTTTCCGGTTATCGCGTTCAGGTAAACAGGACATGTGGACGTAAGAGTTTTTCCTTCACCGGTTTTCATTTCAGCAATACAGCCTGTGTGAAGCACATGACCGCCCATTATCTGAACATCAAAATGTCTTTCACCCAACGTTCTTTTCGCGGCTTCCCTGACCACCGAGAAAACTTCCGGAGCCATAGCGTCTATGGCCTCACCGTTCGCATATCTGTTCTTGAACTCAGCTGTCTTTGCTTTTAGATCATCGTCGGAAAGAGAACTTATTTTTGATTCAAAACTATTTGTTCGGTGGACAAAGCCCCAAAGACTTTTAACTACTCTATCGTTTTTGGTACCTACTAGTTTACGAAGAATAAACCCTATCATTAATAAGACCCGGGTTATTTTACTTCTGTAGTATCGTCAGAGGTGAGTGTTTCGTCCCTCTGTATTCTGGCGGCTTTTCCGCTCAATTTCTTAAGATATGAAAGGTTGGCGCGTTTTACCTTTCCTTTATTCACAACCTCTACTTTTGCTATAACAGGGCTGTGTAGTGGATAAATTCTTTCAACGCCCACACCGTCGGAAATTTTTCTTACGGTAAACGTGGATGAAATTCCGGCGTTATGCCTTTTCATGCATACGCCTTGAAAAGCCTGAACCCTTTGCTTTTCTACGCCTTTCGCGTCCGTTTCTTTGATCATCGAGCTGACCTTAATGGTGTCGCCCGGGGAAAATTCTTCTAAATGCTTTTTTGTTTTGTCCATTACATATTCCTCTCATTAATGATTTACAGCGATTGTGGTTTATCGCATTGGCGCTATGTTTGCAAGACCTTTTTACAAGCAAGTTTTACATGTAAACTACCCTGAATGTGGCTGTTCCGACGTAGTCTCCGCTTCTATTAGCCGCTGTTATTTTTGCTGTAGCTCCCACGTTAATGCCGTTAGCCTCGCCCTGTTCGTTAAAGGCGGTTGGGCCGCTGAGAGTAAAATCACCAACAGTTATCGCGCCACCGTTACCGGACGATGAGAGGCGCACACTCGGCTCAACTACGGTCCTTATGATCGATCTGTCTTTTCCACCGACGGTGTTAAAGCTTGCGGCGTTCGGACTGTTCGCGTCTATCGTAATATTAAAATTCGAACCGGTTATAGCACGCTCCGGAAATATGAGATCTCTTGTGCTGGTGATCGCTATTGGCTTATACAAACGAATGCTTGATGTAAAATTCTGATCTTCCGCGTGAAGCGACCCGAGCACCATCATCACTATTAGAAGAATCATCTTCATACCGTTTTCATTGCACACCATATGCCAAGTGTAACAGTGCTGTATTATTGAGCTTTTTATTACACAATGTCTTGTTTTGTTTTAAAGTGTCTGGTTTTGTTGTAGTCTTTTGGCTTTTTCCAACATTTCCATAGCGTTAGCTACAGCTGATTTTTGGTTATGCATTCCAAGCATTCTTGTGACCTCGTTAAACCGGTCATCGCCTTTAAGGCTGTCCACTTTTACGACCATTCTTCCTTTTTGTTCCTCTTTCCAGACTCTCACATGAGAATCCGCGAATACCGCGATCTGCGGAAGATGGGTTATCACTATCGTCTGATGGTTCGATGAAATATTTTTTACGAGGCCACCGACTTTAAAACCGATATCACCGCCGATGCCGGCGTCAACCTCGTCGAATATCTGAAGCCCGTAGCCGTAGACCTCGTTCGTGGCTGCCTGAACAGCGAGCATAAGGCGAGACATCTCGCCGCCGGACGCTATTTTTGATATCTGTTTTTCCGGCTCTCCGGGATTCGTTGAGATAAGATAATCGACCCTGTCCACGCCGTGTGGAGAGACTTCAGCGTCTGAGAACTTTATTGTAAAGCCGCCCTTGAACATTCCAAGGTCAGAAAGTATTGTCTCTATTTTTTTGGAGAGTTTGAGGCTATTCTTTTTTCTGTACGACGAGAGTTCTCTAGCGGCGGTGTTATATTTTTTACTCGCTTCGTTAAGTTTTGTTTCCATGCCGGAAATTATTTCGTCCATATTCTCAAGCTGAGTAAGTTCATTTTCCATGGACTCACATATTTTTATCACAGCGTCTAGATCGCCGCATGAGAATTTTTTCTTCAGTCTTTTTATCTCGGATAATTTTTCCCTGTTCAACTCAAGCTCGGCTTCGTCTATATCGTAACCTTTTGCCATACCGTCGGCCATGGCGGAAAGTTCATCCAGCTTAATGACCACATCGTTCAGAGTGTCCAAAAGTTTTTCTGTTTCAGGGTCTATATTTTTACATCTTGAAAGGTCAGGGATCAATCGCCCGAGCATTGAGGCGGCAGAATCGTCTCCTTGTGACGCGGCCTCCCTAACGCTGTAGAGTGTCTTAAGCATGGCGGACGCGTGGTCGGCTTTTGTCACAATACCGCTTAGTTTTTCCTCGTCACCGGATCCAAGGTCGTGCTCTTTTATCTCGCTGATCTGATATTTAAGATAATCCGCTTTTTTGGTAAGTTCGCCCTGGGAATTTTTAAGCTCGTTATATTTGTTCTCAATATCCCTCCATTCGCTGTAAAGTTTTTTTAGCTCTTCAAGTTTGTCGTCGTTCTTTAAGAACCTATCCAAGAGTTCAAGTTGGAACACGGGCTGAAATAACTGTTGATGTTCGTGCTGGCTGAGTATGGAGAATAATTTCTCGCCGATATTCTCAAGTTCTCCCTGAGTTACCACCACCCCGTTAATGTACGCGCGCGATCTTCCGCCGCGTTGCACCACTCTTCGTATCAAAAGTTCGTCATCAATTTTTATATCGCTGTCGGAAAGGTGTTTTATAACTTCATTCGGAATATTCTTTGTCTCAAAAAGCCCCTGTACTTCACATGTGTCTTCGCCGTCGCGAATTGATTCACTGGATGCCCTCCAACCCGAAAGAAGTGTGAGCGCCTCTATGAGCATGGATTTTCCGGCGCCTGTTTCGCCGGTGATCACGTTCATCCCTGATGTAAAATCTATTTCTATCTCTTTTATTATGGCGAGATTTTTTATGAGCAACCTGTTGAGCATATTAGTTAAGCCTCTTTACTTCAGCCTCTTTTGCCGAAAGATAACTTGTTCCTCAGTATATTAAAATATGTGACGTCGTTCGGGCGTATCAACCTCAATTTACGTTCATTCTTTTTAATTATAACGCGTTTATTTTTTCCGCATGAAATTCCCGTTTGTCCATCCAGAGTGACTAATATCTCATCGGAATCTGTTTTAACTCTTACTTCAATAACGCCGCTGTCAGCGACAACTATCGGCCTATTGGTCAACGTATGCGGAGAAATAGATGTAATAACAAAAGCAGGTATAGATGGATGAAGGATCGGCCCACCGGCGGCAAGCGAATACGCTGTAGAACCTGTTGGAGTGCTTACTATCACGCCGTCGGCCTTTGTGTTACTCACGAATTCTTTGTTGTAATAGACATCAAAATCTATCATTCTCGCAACGCTCTCCCTGTTAACAACCACGTCGTTGAGAACGGTGTACTCTTTTTTATTTCCGCCCACACGTACGCTCAACATGGAGCGTTCTTCAATTGTGAAACCGCCGCGCAACCCTTTATTTATGGCGTTCTTCCATCCGTTTACGCTGCTCTCTGTCAGAAATCCCAGGGACCCAGAGTGAACTCCAAGCATAGGAGGAAGCGGTTTTCCCTTAGGTGTTTTTTCGACCAGCGTCCTTACGGCGCTCAAAAAAGTGCCATCGCCGCCCACTACCACCGCAAGATCTGTCTTAAAATTATGCTTGGACAAGAATTTTCTTATTTTTTCGCCAACGGCTTTCGCCCGGCTATCGTTACGTTTTGTAAAGACCGTAATATTGTCCATGAGTGAATTGCTATCACAGTTAAAAGAGCAGGACAATACCAAGGACGGGGCTGCAAAGAAATATATGTAAACAACCCATTAAAGACAAGATTTTTATGCCTTTACTCACCACTTAACACTGTGCTAAAAAAAGAGAAAGGAGCCCGGTGTGAGAAAACTGTTGCTGACGTTAATTCTAATTTCGCTCTCCGCAACCACAAGGCCGGTTCAAGGAAAAGAGCCGCCAAAGGGATTTAGTTTTAAAATAGATTATGCGCAATCTACAACTCAGATAGACAATATAGATATCTATTCTCCTGACGGAAAATTGTACGCATGGATAGGTTTTTTATTTGAGCGAACACAACCTCAAGCAGGAAACTATAAAGATATACTAACAAGGGTTTTTATAACCAGACAGAACGGAAAGCACGAAGAAATAAAAGTTAATGTCGAGGACAGGTACACTTATGAATTCAAAAAAATGAACGGCGTTTCAGGTTGGACAGTAAACATTTCCCTTGATTACACAACTAAAAAACACCAGACAAAGCTGACGTCTAAATATGTAGAGAAGGTCTACGTGGATGGAGACAAGCTCGTGTACGGCATTGCTTATAACGACCACGGAATAAAAGCATCCTCTTACGAAGAAATCTTGAGCGAGAGAAACGATTATGAACTTAAAACTCTAAAAAAATATGATCCTAACGGTAAAGCGATCGCAATAGTGATAGTGAAGCGCGTATATTCCCCGGCAGCAAAGAACTATCAGAATAGGAAACCATGGACGTTACAAGAGGCTTATACTCATTCAAGAGAAGATGGAGAAGAGCTGTATAGATTAAAAAGGTTGGATGATGGAAGATACGAATACTCATCTAACGGCAAAACAGCACAAATAGAGGTGGACGAGGCAAAGGAATTTGCGGAGATAATAATTGCTTCCGATATTGACTGGATCTTATATATCGTAAATTCTTACGCCACAAAAAAGCTGAACGTGATATTCGCGTGGCTTGCTCCACAAGCCGACGGATTTATCATTCCAAAACGATCCAGCGAGCTAGAGTCCGATACATGGACGAAAGCGGAAGCAGAAAGGTGGAATGAGTACTTTTCCTCGCAGGGTTTGATGCCGAAAAAAGACAGGACCGATCAGGAAACAATAGATCTTTTATTAAGACAGAAAGGCGGTCTGCTGAAGGCGTTCATAAAATATAAACTCTCAAGCACCGACGTTGTGGCGTCAGGCCTTTTGGTCATGCCCGAGCTTAACGAATCCGATATGACACTTTTAAACCAGATCGTTAGGGAATTTGACATAAAAGTATACTCTGGAGAGATCGTAAAGGAGCAGAGGACGCGGGCATTAAAAAAATTAGAAGATTATAAAAGATCGGACAAACTTGATATAAGCATGTTCTACGAACCTAATACAGGGCCACTATACATGCAGGCTCTTATTGAAGACGCTGAGAATACAGAAAATGCCGACGATAAAGCGGAAAAGATAGATGGGTTGATACTTCTTAAGGCCGCTCTGTTCTCTCCCAAAAATCTCGGAATGATGGATCTGTGGGTCGCTAATCTTGCTCTCAGGGTATTAAGGTACGGGAGCATGGTGGACGAGCTATCCGCAAAATTCGAGAATGAAGTAAGTAGAGAAAAATTCAACTGTGAAGGACTAAAACGAAAAGCGCTGGAAGAGATGAAACGAAGAGAAAGTATTAGATCTTCGGAAAGGGCTTTTTAAGTTAATTTATTATTCCGCGGTTATTACTATGTTCGCTGTTTCTATGTTATCCATGGCGTCCGTTACTTTAATGCTTACCGTCTGACCATACTCAACGTCTGTGGTGCTGTACAAACCGTCCTCGTCCACGCTGCCCTGCCCGGAATTTATAGAGTAGGTGTAAGGAGGTAGTCCACCCGTCGCTGTACATTGAGACGTGTCGCCCACAAAAGTACTTCCGTCGAATAGATACGCTGTCCTAAGTTTGTCACCCACCCCTGTGGTACCGCCGGCTAAAAGAACCTTATCGCTTGCGAGCAGCGTAGTTTGATGACCTGCTACTGCGACAGACATTGGTGATATCGAGCTGAACGTGCCTGTATCGGGGTCGAACAACTCGACGCTATTTGTTACTGCATAGCCGACAGTGTAATACCCACCCGCTATTAGAACTTTACCGTCATTTAAAAGTGTTGCTGTGTGGTTAAACCTTGGACTGTTCATCGAGCCTGATGTCGCAGTAAAAAGTCCTGTCTCCGGGTCATAGATCTCGGCACTGGACAAGGCATCGCTTTCATCTCGTCCTCCCGTAATAAGCACTCTTCCGTCGAGAAGTCTTGTAGCCCTGTGGGATTTTCTCCCCGTTGTCATATTGCCTACTGTATAGCTAAAGGTCTGGGTCTCGGGGCGGTAATATTCTGCGGTATCACGTGTCACAGCGTCGCAGTCCCAGCCGCCCGTTATAAGTACTTTTCCGGTCG
>JAZDEK010000111.1:0-2253 GCA_043808895.1 Pseudomonadota bacterium | reverse complement strand
ACTTGATGGCCCATACACAGAAATTAACAAGGATACGGATAAAAATATAAAAGTTTCTATTTATCCTAACCCTTTCACCGACTACATAAATGTTGATAGTGACGCCGATGCAGAAATAACCATCCTCGATACGCAGGGTCGAACAGTGTACACATCAACGCCCACTAATACTCCAATATATCTGGGCGATCTGCAGAGCGGGATCTATTTTGTGAACGTTTCCGACGGCAGATCTAAACCCAGCACAATAAAGATCATAAAAGAATAAAGAGAACAGAAGCAAACTCAGTAACGGATCTTTGAACGTAATATCCTTGCTTCGTCGAAATCTTTTTTTGCTTTGTCTTTTTCTCCCTGTGCCGTATAGCATTCGCCCCTGGCGGTGTAGTAATCGGGATAATATTCGCTTGATCTGATCGGATCATCAATTGCCTGCGTTAAGTCCTTTATCGCTTGCGGATAATTTTTTAGCCCCTGGTAACCAATTCCTCTCCAATAATAAGAGTCGGAATTTTCAGGATCTAGCGAGATCGCCTTGTTAAAGATATTTATCGCCATTTGGTATTTGGCCTGCCCGCCATAGACGATCCCTTTGTAATAATAAAAATTAGCGTCACTACCGCTTAGTTGAATTGCCTTGTCGTAATATTCCAACGCTTTTTGGTCATTTTGTTGGTTGCCGTACGCATTAGCCACGTTGTAGTACGCGATCGATCTCACCATGTCCGTAGTCTTTAATTCTGTAGAAAAACTTGTGCCAAGGTCTTTTTTGTATTCATCATTATATTTGCGTTTTCCCGTTGTTGTTTCCCAATCAACGTCGCCAGACTCCAATTTCCACCGCATGTTATCGTGTCCCCATCTTCGAACTATCACTACATCATCTCGTCCGATAATATCCACGAGTATTGAATAGTACAGGATACTAAGGACGTCACAATCCGCGTAATGTTTTCCATTCTCTATCTTTAACACATCAGCCAAGAACGCTGTTTCTTTTGTTTTGAAACCATTATTGACCCAGAGCTCATAATTAATAGAGTTAAATACTTTTAGAACAAATGCTTCGTCTATTGTAGCCCCATCCGTCAGCAACGTTTCCACTTTCTTGGTCACTCTATCCAGGATGCTGTTCAGGGTTTTGTAATCCGGCTCAACCTTTGTGAATTCCTTTTCTATCTCTAATACTTTATGAGCCGTGGTTATGATGTCCGTTCTATGACGCACATATGAAGTTGATTGAGGCTGTTTTGTTTGGAGTTGGAATGCTTTTACAGTCTCTTCGTTTTGGTGTTTTCTGGTCGCCATTTGATCGGAACCGGGAGTATAAATTTGCGCCTCCGCGACATAAAAATTAAACACCATAAAAAGTACGACTATTAAAGAATGTCTCATTTGATCCCCCTAATTCTAATGAACTCGAGCGCCTTTCAACTCTGATATTTTCTTTAGATCCTCTGCGGCACCTTTGAAGTCATTCAACTTAAATCTGACTTCCTTTCGGTTGTAATACGCGTCCAGATATTCCGGATCCAACCCTATCGCCATATTGTAATCTTGAACAGCATCCTCGTTATAATTTAATTCGGCCTTAACGTTTCCGCGATTGTTATAAGCGGCGGCATCCTTTGGATTTAACCTTATCGCTTCAGTATAATCTTGAATAGCGCCCATATGATCTTCTGATATGTATTTGACCTTTGCCCTGTTAAAGTAGCCAAGCGCGATCACTCCCTTGTGATCCAGCTCCAACGCGTAAGAAGATTTAAGCCAAGCTATGTAGTCCTCCTCTGAGAAAGGAGCACCGGACGTAGTTTCCCAATTAATTCTCATGGTGTCGGCGCTGTTCAGTTTCCATTTAACATGGACGTGTCCCGGCCTTTTAACCAATACAACGTTTTGCCTGAATACATCCTTGAGCACCGAGTAATATATAATGCTGAGGGTGTCACAATCGGCTTTCAGAACAGTTTTGCCTGAAACCGTAGTAGGTTTAAGCAGCCTACTCAGTAACAGAACGCCTTCTTTTACAACTACCACATCTATCTTGTTCTTTAAAGTATCGTTAATTTTCTGCAGCACCTCTATCGCGGTCTCTTTAGTGAGTTCCTTCTGTCTGCTCAATACCGGTTTCAATATTGGATGCACATCGGTTGCAAGTTTTTTTATAATATAGTTCAGTGATCTTACTGCCGCCGTGTACTCCGGATCTTCAAGACTTGTAGGCTCAAACTCGAGCCTCAATATCTCATG
>JAZDEK010000110.1:0-8186 GCA_043808895.1 Pseudomonadota bacterium | reverse complement strand
GGTCGTTGCTCCTGATCAAATTGCGCATATTGGTCCTTAATTCCGCTTTTCTTAGCCGTATGGTGTTGGGGGTTATTTCAACCCATTCATTCTCGTCTATCCACGCGAGTGCTTCGTCCAAGTCCATTTCTTTTATCGGGTTTAGTTTTGTTGAATCGTCACTTGTCACAGAACGCATGTTGGTTAGTTTTTTTGTTTTGGTCGGGTTGGCGTTTATGTCGTTAGCTCTGTTATTCTCGCCGAATATCATTCCTTCGTAAATTTTTGAGCCTTCTTTTACGAATAAACGGCCTCGAGCATGAAGATGGAAAAGCCCATATTGAACACTAACACCGTCTCTATCTGACACCAGCGCGCCATTTGTTCTGCTGAAACGTTTTCCCTGGAACGGGATATATTTATGAAAACTGCTCGAGAACACAGCTTCTCCTCTTGTGGCTGTTAGTAACTCGCTTCTTATCCCGAATAATCCTCTTGTGGGGATAACGAATTCTAAACGAACTCTTGGCGATCCGTGCAGGTTTTCCATTACTGTCATGAATCCGTTGCGACGAGATAACAGCTCTGTAACAGTACCGACCATTTCTTCCGGGATATCTATAACAAAAGTTTCTTCCGGCTCAAATAATTCACCGTTTTTTTCAAAAGGTATGACCTGCGGGCAGGCGACCATAAGTTCGTAGCCTTGTCTTCGTATTTCTTCCAATATTATAACTACCTGTAGCTCGCCCCTGGCCTTTATCACAAAAACTTCGGGGCTTTGTGTTCTTTCCATGATTATAGAAACATTTCCGTGGCAAACTTTTTCAAGAAGCTCTTCTAATTTGTTGGTTGTTAAATAAATTCCTTCGGTCCCCGCGAATGGAGAAGTGTTCACGGATACTCTTACGGCTACCGTCGGTGGATCCACATGTATCCTTGGGAGTGCAACGGGATTTTCCGCGGAACATATTGTGTCGCCTATCATCGGCATTTCTGCCCCTGCCAATAATGCGATACATCCAGCCTCTAATTCTTCAAACCTTTCTGTTTTTAATCCGGAATATTTCTCCAAAGCTGTAACGGGGAATATATTAGGAATATTATTCTCACCGATGATGGCGACCCTTTCACCTACTTTTACTCTGCCTGACTGTATTCTCCCAACAGCTATATGACCCAAAAAATTGCTGTAAGTTCTGTTCGTGACTATCATACTAAAAGGACCATTTACATCTACGTTGGGGGCGAGGAATTCCTTAACTATAGCATCTAATAATTCTGCAAAATCTTCTGTCTTTTTATTTTTGTCGCTGCTTGCCCAACCTTGTTTTGAGCTGCCATAAAAAGTTCTGTATTCTATGTGATGATCTTTTGTCGCTAAGTCGCAGAATAGATCCAATATTTTTGCTTCTACTTCTTCTATCCTTGAATCTTGACGATCGACCTTGTTAATGATGACGATTATTTTTAAATTCTTTTCAAATGCTTTTCTCAGAACGAAACGGGTTTGTGGGAGTGGTCCCTCCGAGGCATCTACCAATAAAAGCGCGCCGTCGACCATGAATAATGCTCTTTCCACCTCTCCGCCAAAGTCGGAGTGCCCTGGTGTATCTACTATATTTATGTTGACGCCTTTCCAATCGAACGAAGCGTTCTTGGCTCGGATAGTTATGCCCCTTTCCTTCTCAAGTTCTCCGGAGTCCATGACCCGTTCTTCTACGTTCTGGTAGGATTTAAATACTCCGGCTTGTTTAAAAAGACCGTCTATCAGCGTCGTTTTGCCGTGGTCTACGTGTGCTATTATGGCGAGGTTCCGTATCTTCATTTTTTATTACAACCTGATATTGTCCGTTATTTCCAACTCTTTTCTGTAAATGTTCACACTATAAGTTTTAAGGATGTATTTGACAACTGTGTCGGTGTACAGGTCTTCGTCCGAGAGACGCCTTTTGTTGATAAATGTGAGTACCGCGTTCGTTGTTTTACTCCCGGCATCTTTGGCGTTACTGAACATCCAATAATATCTGTCGCTGTAATACTTAAGGTTCGAGTCCTTTATCTCCGAAACAAGTTCGCCCACAACACTGTCGATGAGATATTTTTCAACGTTGGTGTCGGTGTTCTTTACGGCTTCGCCGGTGAATAATTCCATTTTTCTGGCCGCGGCTAGTCTTTTCCCTGTGACCATGTCCACCGCCTGAGATTCAGCGTCCAGTTTGCCTATCAGCGTCGCGCCTTTTGTTTCGATCTTATAAACAAGGACGGTGTTCGTGAGGCGTCCCTGGTCTGAATTTGAAAAATCCGAAACGTTGATACATCTATCTTTCGCAAAGCCCGCGAGCTCGCTCTTTATTCCGTTGTCTATCGTCCCAAGCGTGTCGCCTGATAATTTTGTTTTCGAAGATACCGTCGTTTTTAACCCTAAATTGTAACAAGCTTTATCTTTTATGGTCTGCTCCAACGCATCTATTTTCTGGGAGACATTTTTGTCGCCGGAGTTAAGTGAGTAAGAAGCTACATAATATATGTACGCTTCCTCGTCGCTCTTAAATTTAGAGGCCTTGTCAGACAGATATTTAGCAAAATTCAGGATTATACTTTGTTTGATCGTCTTTATGCCGTCCCTTACATCTTTCGCGTCAGGTTCTAAATTTTCAGCTTTGTTTATGGCGATATACGCGTCCTGATACTTTTCTTTTGATTCCATATCTTCGGCTTTGTTCAACCAAAGCAGCGCTACCTCGTCCCTTAAAATATCTTTTTGCGCGGCGATCTCTTTGTTCCCGTCGTCTTTTTCATACGCGGCTTTGAGTATGTCTAGCGCTTTTTCTTTTTGTCCCTGGTCGGCAAGGGTTTTGGCCTGTCCCAGCATTTCCTGAGCAATGATCCTTTCTTTTACGGCTTTTATCTTATCGATAATGTCTTCGTCTTTCGGGTCGTACGGAAGGGCTTTTTCATATTCTTTTTTCGCGGATATGAAATCATAATTTTTCTCGTAGGTTTCACCCTGCGTTACATAAGAGTTTATAATTTCATCTTTCGCTCTTCTGTAATCTGAACTTATGCTGCCGTTCGTGTCCTCGTACGGGCGCAGCTTTTGAAAATAAAGATACGCCTCGTGCCAGTTCTTGTTGTCCAGAAGGATCTCCCCCTGTTTGACCTTGGCGTCTATGTCTTTGATTTTTGCCTCGTAATCGGCTTTCATTTTTAACAATCTGCCGTCGTCCGGTATTACGCTTAACCCATCTTCAACGGAGCTTAGAGCATCATTATATTTTTTCTCTTTGTCATATCCGGAAATTTGTATATTCAACTCGTTGAAATACGCCGCCTTTGCTTTATTGAGCTGCTCTTTTACTTTCGCTTCGGTCACGATCCCTTTGATAACGTCTTTGTCCAGCGAGGCTGTAAACCTATCTATGGCTTTCTCGTAGTCCCTTCCTCTCATCGCGTCCAGCCCATCGTTATAATCCGACGCCGATACCGTCACGCTGAACAAAAAAATGAATAACGTAATTGCTCTGGTCATAAAAACCTCCATAAATATTCGCGGGAACATTATACCACAGTTGCGACGTCGTAGTAATATTAGTAAATGCAAAGGCGGCGGAAGAGTTACTCTCTTCCGCCGCCTTGTTTGTGTAACTATTTTAATTACTTGTTCTGTAATTCGCTGACAATTCTATCCGCGCCGTAGATATTGCTCAAAGTTTCTGTGATCGCGGCACTATGTACGGAAACTGCTCGGTTTAGTGTTCCGTCGTAACCATAATTTCCACCGATAGAGTGGATGTTCCCATCAAATACTAACCCTACTATTTCGGCGTCTTTATTTATTACTGGTGAGCCAGAATTTCCACCGATAATGTCGTTTGTTGAACAGAAATTCATTGGGGTATTTGCATCTAGTTTTTCCATGGAGTTGATCCAGCTATCGGGCAGCTTGAACGGTTCAACGCCTGTAGCGTGATTAAACGTCCCAGCGATAGTTGTATATGGACGTACGTTTTGTCCGTTCTCAAACCATCCTTTCATCTGTCCGTAAGATAAACGAAGCGTAAATGTCGCGTCAGGATATGTGTTCATCCCGTTTGCGGCGAACTGAGCTTTGGCAGCAAGTTCCGCGTTCTTTTTAACTACAGCCTCAACTTTATCCTCGTAGTTCTTTCTTATAGGACGGGCTATCTCATCAACAGTTTTCGCGAATACGATCATAGGATCAGTAGAAGCATCAATAGCCTCTTCTCCACCTTCATAAAGTTTCATACGGACATTCGCGTCGTTGAGAGTGGTGTTCGTGATAAGATAATTAGCGATCTCGCTTGGTGTTTTATCGCCAAAAATATCTCTAATGATCTGACTGTCTTTGCCAAGTTCATCAAAAACTCTTTTTATATAGAATGTAAAAGAAGCTTTTTCGAGTTCCTTATATATAGGAGCCGTGCTGGAAAGTTTTTGTTTTACAGCAGGAAGGTTGGAGTCTGCGAATTCCCTGTAACGCTCTCCGTTCGGTTTAGGAATTTCAACAGCGGCGCGAACCAATGTGCGTGCGAATCCATACAATTCAGAATAGCCTGCCATGAACTGCTCTATCATTTCATACGGCTTATACATTTCGTTACGATAATTAGCGAGTGCTGAAGCTATTGCATCCCACGCACCGCCAAACTGTGCTTTCAATGCGGGGTCTGCGTTAACTTTAGCACGTAGTTCATTCTCAATAACGGTTTTATCAGCGATAATATTTGAGCCGCTTAACGCTTTTATGCGGCCTTTATATACTTTTAACGAGTTCTCTACATAGAAGAAGTCATCATTTGCGATCCTTTTGAATTCAGCTCCTTTATTCATGAATTCTATCAACATTTCTCTGTACGTCGATAATAAATTGTATCTTCTTTGGAGCGAGAAATTCTTTTGGTGCTCCAGCTGGGCGACTGTAAGAAGCCGGGCTGTTCCACCAGGATGTCCTGTCACAAAGGTAAGATCGCCTTCTTTCATATCACCTTTGCTCCACTTAAAATAGTGGTCGGCTTTTAAAGGTTGGTCGTTTTCATAGATACGTAACAGCGAAAGATCCAGATCGTAACGAGGGAACTCAAAGTTATCGGGGTCGCCGCCAAAGAAAGCTATGGCGAATTCAGGAGCGAAAACAAGACGAACGTCCTGATAGCGACGGTATTTGTACAGATGATAAGCTCCTCCTTGATAAAGAGTGACAACGTCGCAACGGATGTTGCTTGCTCCACTGGTACATTCATTTTCTATTTTCGACATTTCCGCTTTTTGTGCGGCGTTATATTTTTCATCCGCTAAACCGTTAGTGGCGTTCCTTATTCTATCCGTAACATCGATTATATCTATAAGCTGATTTATTTCTATTTCCGGACAACGCACTTCGTCTGCCGAAGTTTTCGCGTAGAATCCGTCAGCTACAAAATCTTTATCTGCGGTAGATAGCTGCTGTATGCATGAGTGAGCACAGTGATGATTCGTCATGACCAAGCCGTTTGGAGAAACAATGCTTCCCGAACAGCCTCCCGCAAGACGGACAGATGAAAGTCTTACATGATCCAGCCATTCTTTTGTTGCAGAAAATCCGTACTTTTTAGCTACATCATTCGACGGAAAGTTGTCGAACGTCCACATACCCTCGTCCGCGAAAACAGGTTGCATCAAAAACATAGTGACAGCTGACAAAAAAAGTTTTTTCATGAGAGACCCTCCCAAAGACGTTGTTTTTCTAGTCAAATTGTTGACGTGGGGTTTATCTACAAATATTAACGCCATGTGTCAAGTATGATTTTTGTATGTAGGTTGGAACAACCCGAAAGCCGCTATATTAAAGTTTTTTCGCTACAACGTGAAAGTGGAATCCAAGAATTATGCACGCCACTACATAACTGTTAAAAAGCTCTTACGCATCGGACATTATAAACCATGTACTTGTAAAAGTTGCCTCCAACGCCACTATTCCAGAGTCCCTGTTTCTCAGCATGGCTGTAGCTGTACTCAGTGGAACTCCAGTAGTGGGCATTAGCAACGTCGCCTACGGGAGTGTAATAGTAATTACTTTCGTCCCAGCCCCTTTTTAGGTTCACCCATATCTTATTCAGTTCATCTTTAGATGGTAAGAACCAGTCGCTGTAGCCACCCGTTGACAGATCGGCGCACAACTTTGCGGCACTGGTTGAATGACCCGATTGATTTATGATCTGCGTAGTGTTTGTCGCTCCAGCTCCTATTGCTGAATTTGAGCAACCTACCATGCTTGTTGATACATTACTCCATGCTGAAGAACTTGCGTCACTTGGTGCTGCCTCCAGATATCTCCAACCATTTGAATATGAACCTTTATCATAAAAGACCCAACCATCCGCAGGACCATTATCGCGAATAGCGTACGTTAGTGCCATAACCGTTACAGTAACCATATACGACTTAGACGTGCCATCTGCGGCCGTAACTACATAAGCTACAGGAGACGTAAAATCCCTAGCAACTCCCACAGCCGGATTTATACTTGCGCCTGTGTGTGTTATCGTCGGTGTCAGAGACGTTACTGAACTACCGGTCGGTAGTAGTACGGAAATATTGAGGCCCGCGATCGCGCCTGCTGCACCGGAAATAGAAAATATTATTATATCCTTTGAATTTTGGGTGGGGGCGGGGATAACATTGAGGGGTATACACGTTGGAGTGCCATCGACATCAATACATTCATTATCGCTTAAGTCACATGTCGAACCGCAACCTGAGCTTGATGCGTAACAATCAGCGGTCCCATCGACTACATGGCACGTTTCTCCACCAGTACATGTTAAATTACTGCAGAGGGATGTTGAAGTGTCTGCTGTCCCCGTGTACCGATATCCCTTACTGCCTCCCTCGAATAGATCGCAGGAAGTAAGTATTAAAATAACAGATGCTGCAAAAAGGGTTCTTCTCATACGTACATCCTCCCTTACAGATACGAGCTGTTAAAAAGCTCTAGCACAACGCACATTAGCCATACCATATTTATCACCACTGTACTGGTTGCCGTTGAAAAAGTTCTGGAACCATGCGTTGTCGGCATCGGTACCATCGGTGGAACTCCAATAGTTGAAGGTAGTAAAACCACCAACGTTCGATGCTTTAAGATTTGAATACATCTCGTCAAGCTCCTCTTTTGATGGCAAGAACCAGTTGCTAAAAGTACCTACTACCAGTTCAGAACAAAGTTTCGCAGCACTGCTTGTATGGCCAGGTTGAGCCATAATAGCCGTAGAGTTGGTTTCCCCTTTGCCTATGTCCGCATATGTTGCGTTGACTAAGATGGTCGTTATGTTGCTCCATGGTTTTGTTGAATCAGATACCTGATCGGTCGGTGCCGCCTCAAGATATCTCCAACCGCTTGAATATGAACCTTTATCGTAAAAAACTAATCCGCCTGCAGGACCAATATCGCGGATAGCATATGTTGGTTGTGGCGTAACTGTAACTGTAACCACATATGACTTAAATGTACCGTTCTCCGCTGTAACCTTATACGTTACAGGGTATGTAAAATTCTTCGCTATTCCTACTGCCGGGCTTATACTATCCCCCGTGTGCGCTATAGATGGTGTTAGAGATGTTACTGAAGTGCCGGCCGGCAGCGTTAAAGAGATACTAAGGTTGGTGATCGTACCAGCTACACCGTTAATAGAGAATGCGGTTATGTCTTTTGAATCATCTGTGATGACAACATTAGTGGGGATACAAGTTGGAACACCATCAACGTCCACACATTCATTAGTACTTAGGTCGCAGGTTGGGTCGCAGACCGTGCTTAATGCATAACAGCCAGCGATCCCGTCGATGACGTGACACGTTTTTCCCGCAGTACATGTTACGTTGCCACAAAGTGATGTTGAGGCATCTGTTGCTGCTGACGGACGTCCCTTGTGACCACCCTCGAACAATTCACAGGAACCTATTATGAGCATCATGGATACGATTAGGATTTTTCTCATACGCACCTCGGTTTATTAAGTCTCATGGAGTATTATAGCAGTTAATAAAGCACTTGTCAAGTTAATTCTTAAACAGCATACAATACGAGACTTCGAGTTAAGCACGATATTTACAGTTTTTTCGCTACAACGTGAAAATGGAATCCAAGTATTATGCACGCTACAACATCCGGCAGCGCTCTCATTTTGGTAAAGAAAGTTTTTGCC
>JAZDEK010000109.1:0-2750 GCA_043808895.1 Pseudomonadota bacterium | reverse complement strand
AGCCCTGCGGTTCTTAAAAAGCTTAATACAGAACTTGAGGCGTCAGGAATAACTGTTATAGATGACGGAATTAATGTAAAATATGTTCCAACGGATAAAGATCTTGAGGCGTGTTTTAATCTAGGTATAAAGATGGCGGAGGGATTATGAAAAGACTCTTAGCGGTATTTCTAGCTGTAATCTGCTTCTTTGCTGTAAGGTCGTATGCTCAGAACGCTGATAAGAACGAGGATTGCCAAGACCTTGCTATGAACGATTTTGTATGTAAAGTTTTAGAGACGAAAACGGCGGAAGATCCCCAAGATATGGAGCCTGGGAAATGGTTAAAATGCACGCTGGCTGACAGCAATTACACATTGAAGAGAGTGTCTGCAAAAGATATCGTAATAGAGGATGTGACTTTCACGGGGAGCCAGGGTCTGACGAAATATACTCCGGAACCTCTTTTGTGTAAGCGAGGCTCTAAGAATGGATCTGTTCTTTGCTCCAGACGGAATGGAGAGCTGATGATAGTTGTGGGTGGTGGTTTTGGTGCAGGATTGCTGGGTGAAACCATTATGGACAAAAATAAGATCATAGATTACGTCCCTCAGTTGACCATAGGGGCAAGGCTGAGTTTGAAAAACGTTGGAGGGCTTCTTGGTGCGGGTTTTTGCTCTAATGTTATGACGGTAAACTCTGCTGGTGGAAAGAATTCTTCGGTAGGGATGTATTTTGAGGCTGGTGGAATGTACATGAACGTAATGCTTGATCCAAAAAACAGATTAAAGTTCAAGTCTGTTGAACTGGCCGTGAAAATGGACCTTGCTGCTGGGCCTGTTTATATTTCGCCAAAAGTTTTTGCGAATTTTTTCAAAAGCTACTGTGTAACTCCCGAAACAACGGATAAGGACGCCATAGTGATAGGATTCGGAGTAAACCTCCACGGTGTTGTTGCGGGCGATTATAAAAGGGCTAACAATATGCAGAAAAGACGTCGTTGTGGACAATTCTAAGTGTTAAAGGCTGACAAGAGTTTATTTATAGGAGGGGGTATGAAGAAGTTAGTTCTAATTACAGCAGCGTTGATGTTGGTCACTGTTTACGGCTGCATAAAGGCAAAGGGTTATAAGTCTGAGTACGTTTATAACTTCATTACCGCTTGCATACAAAGCCAGGGTACACCGGCTGTGTGCTCCTGCATAATGGACCATGTTCAGGAAAACATGAGCGAGAAAGCTTTTCTTGAAGAAGACAGCAAATACATGGCAACAGGAAAATTCTCAGACAGCTATATGAACATGGTCGCTGCCGGCAAAACTAAGTGTGGCGGGCAGTAAGGTATTTCTGAATATTTTCGTCGCTGATCTTTAGTCCCAACTTTTTGTTTTTAGCTTCGTTCATTATCCCTCTTGTGTAAGGTAAGTAATATAATCCAAGCTTTATAACCTGCTTAAAAATGTCCAGATCTATTGTACTGCCCGCTGCGGCTTTTCTAATTTTCTTAATGAGAATATTCCTGAGTGGAGCAAAGGTTAACATCAGAAGCCTGTTCTTTAAAGATATGGGTAGAATTTTAACTTCTCTTAACAGCGCTGCTGTTTCCAAAAGATCAACGCCTGTAGGACATTCAGTGAGACATTTTCCGCACAGGCGGCAGGCCTCGATATATTTTATTGCTGGCTCTATTTCATCGCCTTTTATATTCCCGTTTAAAAGAGAGCGCATTATATTAGCTCGGCCGCGGGCTTTATAGCCCTCATTGGTACAATTCTTGTCTATGTAAGCAGAGCAGAAATCTATACATTCATTACAGCCGTGGCATCGCTCCACAGCGTCTAAAACCTGTTTGCCGACGTTGCAAATTGGCGTGAACGCGTACCGTAGTTTTATATCTTTCTTCGCGTTCAATATGTTTTTGGGGTCAAAAATATTCTTTATTTCAGAAAAAAGAGAATAGAGCTCCGGGTTAAGTTTTTTAATGTAAGGTTCCCTTAATATACCGTCGCCGTGCTCAGCGGCGAACGTGCCGTTAAGCTTTTTGACAAGAGTGTAGGTTTCCTCACACACTGCCTCGATTGTTTTGACAAAATCTTTGGAGCGCGTATCCACTTTTGGATTTATATGAAAGTTCCCCGCGCCTATGTGGCCAAAGAACGCGGTCTTTAATCCATATTTATCCAGGATCTTTTTTTCCTGTCTGTAAAAGTCCAATATGGAATCCACAGGTACAGCTACGTCGTCTATAAATCTTAACGATTGAACACTACCGTGAATTCTATTTAGAACAGAGTTCGCGGATTTTCTCATCCGCCACAGCCATTTTCTTTTTTCCTCATTTCTTCCTAACTCTGTTCTTAATGATAAATTGGAAAGGCGGCTTTCAAGTTCACGTGCCTGAGCCTCCACAAAATTGTCCGCGGAGACTGAGTCTACCGGCGCGTCTATTTCAAACAAAAGTCCAGCCTTTGTGCCGGTCGCGAAAAAGTCCTTCAGCTCCGTAAAATGAGCTTTGCTTACGTTAATTAGTTCCTCGTCCAAAAGCTCTATCGCTGACAGCCCCTTTACATCCTTTACGATATTTACGGCTTGAAGAGATTTCTCAAAGTCATCAAAAAGACTGAGAAGTGTTATTCTTTTCGTGGGAATTTTTGTGAGTTTAAAACGTATTTTTGTTATTACACATAGAGTGCCTTCGCTTCCTACAAGAAGTTTGTTAAGGTCCACGTTTTCGCCGCTGAAGGCATCCTTTACATTGTATCCGGAAGAGT
>JAZDEK010000108.1:0-5378 GCA_043808895.1 Pseudomonadota bacterium | reverse complement strand
CGTACGAGTTCAGCCCTCGGGTCTTCTACAACTTTCTCCTCGCCTGTTTCTTCATCTGTTTTATACACGGGGAGCAGCATCCTTGATTTTATATAAATAAGGGTGGCCGCCATAACAAGGAACTCGCCTGCAACATCCAGGTTCATTTCTTTCATCGCCTCTATTGCCTTAATATATTCCTCGGTTATTTTCGCGATCGGAATATCGTAAATATTAACTTCGTTCTTTCTAATGAGGTGCAAAAGAAGATCCATGGGACCTTCAAAACAATCAAGTTTTACCGAGATGAAATCGTTGTCCACTACATTAACCCCGTTATTAGACTATATGCCCCCAGAACAGATTGTTTATACAAGAACACAGCCGGAAAATACACAAAAAAGTTTAAGGCGCCAAGTTGCCACAATACTATGATAAGTATAAAACTGTATGGGGTAAACATATCGTAGCGTACAGCGACGTTATATGGGAGCAACATCCTTAAGATCCTTGAGCCATCCAGTGGCGGAAGAGGGATAAGATTAAAGAACGCCAGAAAAAAGTTTATTAATATCCCGGCTTCCAGCATGCTGGCAAGAGGGGTAAAAATATAATTCTCAGGTGCGAAAACCTTTACAGCGATAAATAAGACCGCGAACATCATTCCGAGAATTATGTTTGAAACAGGCCCTGCCGCCGCCACCATGGCCATTCCCTTTTCGGGGTTCTTGAAATTCCTGGCATCCACAGGCACGGGCTTTGCCGAGCCAAAGTATATACCGCCGATAATAAGCGTTATAAGAGGGAAAATTATTGTCCACATAAAGTCTATGTGCGCTATTGGATTCAATGTAAGACGCCCGTTATATTTTGCAGTTGGATCTCCAAGTTTATTCGCTATCCACGCGTGGGCGTACTCGTGGAAACAAAGACTGAACAAGAACGGGATTATGTACAACGCGACCCTTTTTACTGTTTCTTCCAAGATGTCCCCCTTAAGACCTCTTTACCGTATTTTTCATTTTTAATTCTCTTTATTTCAGCGTCTATTTCCTTGTCGCTTAGCGTTTTGTATACGCCTTTTTTTACAGCCTCGTTCCACATCATTTCCGTTACGGTCTCAAAAGAAAAACGGTATCGCGCTTTGTAATACAGCGACTTAAATATAAGAGCCGGATCGGCCTCAAAAGAGCTCCTTTTTAAGATCCTAACAGTCCCAGCTTTTATATCGTCTGTCGCGCCGCCGATATCTATAACGTCGCCAAAGTTGGCGGCGTTTACGGCTATGGCAAGCGCGTCCAGTGTTAACCCACGTGAGAATATCTCGGTGTTGATGTCCCCAATACCGCCGGCTTCGTCTTTTCTTGAGCGGGCAATGCGCACAAAATCACCCTCGTTGTAAGGGGAGTCGATCAATATATAACGACCCTCAATTTTTGTTTTCTTATTTTTTCCCATGGCAACGGGGTGGTAGTGTTTGATAAAATGCGAAACCATTTTTTCATGGTCCCCAGTAACACAAAGCTCTATATCCGAACAATCCTCTTTAAGCAGTATGGAGCGGGGATATGCCCCTATAACGTACGCCCTTCCTCCCACCGCATCCGCGGACACACCAAAGCCCCTGAACATGCTTATAAGTTCGCCTGGAAGTGTGGAAAAGAGGTGCATATACAAGTGTCTACCACCGCTTGGAAGTTGTGTAAAGGTCTGTAAAGGCTTGACTTAACCCGGGGGCTGTGGTCTTTTTAGTGGGAATAAAAAAGCCTAGGGGAGGTCTTTGAGAAATGAAAATAGCTATGAATGGATTTGGAAGGATCGGAAGGGTTACGGCAAGATTTTTGGTTGAGAATAAGGACATAGATATCGTCGCTATAAACGATATTACGGATACAAAAACACTGGCGCATCTTTTTAAATACGACTCCATTCACGGGCGTTATGGCAAGCCCGTTGAGTACGGCGACGATTATATAAAGATAGCGGGAAGAAAAATAAAAGTGCTCTGCGAAAAAGAAGTTACAAAACTTCCGTGGAAAGCCCTGGGTGCTGACCTGATACTTGAGTGCACGGGAAGATTTAAAGATAAGGACGCTGTACAGGCTCATATAGTGAACGGTGCTAAGAAAGTACTTTACTCAGCACCGTTAAAGGGGGCTGACCTTACTGTTGTCATCGGCGTAAACCATGAAACCTACGATCCTTCAAAACATCACATAATATCCAACGCAAGCTGTACCACAAATTGCCTCGCCCCTGTGGCAAAGGTACTTCACGATAATTTGAGAATTAAGAACGGATTTATGACGACCATACACTCATACACAAATGATCAAAAGGTGCTTGACCTTCCGCATTCTGACCTAAGGCGCGCAAGAGCGGCGGCACTTTCCATGATACCGACCACAACAGGCGCCGCAAAAGCTGTGGGAGAAGTACTTCCGGAGCTTAAAGGAAAACTTGACGGCTACGCTATGAGAGTTCCAACTCCAAACGTGTCCGTAGTGGACCTTGTTGCTAACGTGGAAAAGGCGACGAAAATAGAAGATATTAATGCGATGATGAAGAAAGCCGCGGACAGTTATCTAAAGGGGATACTTGAATACACCGACGAAGAACTCGTTTCCGTTGATTTTAACGGCACGCTTGTTTCGGCCACTTTTGATTCGCGCTTGACCAACGTAATAGACGGAAATGTTGTAAAGGTTATCGCCTGGTACGACAACGAGACCGGATATTCAAAACGTCTTGCCGAGCTTACTGAATTTGTCGGAAAGAGGCTGTAGGAAATGGATAAAATAAAGATAAGGAGCATTAGCGATATAAACATAAAAGGTAAAAGGGTCTTTATACGCGTTGATTTTAACTGTCCGATGAACAAAGACGGGAGCGTTGCAGATGACAACAGGATCCGCGCCGCGATACCAACAATAGAATACGCCGTAAAACAGGAAGCAAAAGTTATTTTGGCGAGCCATCTTGGCCGTCCCGACGGAAAAAAAGACGCTAAATATAGTTTACAGGCTGTTGGTGAAAAACTTGCTGAGCTAATGGATAAGGAAATAGTTTTTGCACATGACTGCATTGGCGAGGGTGTTTGGGCAATAATCGAGAACATGAGGCCCGGCTCAATACTCCTTTTAGAGAATTTGCGTTTCCATAAAGAGGAAGAGGCCAACGATAAGACATTCGCGCAGCAGCTTGCGAAACTCTGTGATGTTTATATCAGCGACGCGTTCGGTACTGTTCACAGGGCTCACGCCTCTACCGCAGGCATGGCCGAGTTCGTAAAAGACAAAGGCGCGGGGTTTTTACTTGAAAAGGAAATAGAAAGTTTAGGCGCTGTGCTCTATCACCCTAAAAAACCTTTTGTGGTCATCTTGGGCGGGGCAAAGGTGTCGGACAAGATCCCGATAGTCGAGAATTTCTCAAAGAACGCCGACACAATGATGATAGGCGGCGCGATGGCGTATACGTTCCTTAAAGCAAAAGGTTACAGCGTTGGGGACTCTCTGGTCGAGAATGATAAGATCGAACTCGCAAAAAAGATCATATCGAGATTTGAGACCAAGGGCGCAAAATTTCTTTTACCCGTCGATCATATAGTGGCAAACGAACTCAAAGACGGTGTAAAATGGGAAGTGACAAAAGACGAAAATATCCCCGCGGGCAAGAAAGGACTGGATATAGGCCCAAAAACGATAGCTCTTTATAAGGACGCGTTAAAAGACGCTGCGATGGTGATATGGAACGGCCCCATGGGGGTTTTTGAGACAAAACCTTTTGACAACGGCACTGTTGAAATAGCGAAAATGTTGGCGCAAAGTACAGCTTATACTGTGGTCGGCGGTGGCGATTCAGCGTCGGCAGTTAAAAAAGCCGGCGTGATGGATAAGATCACTCATGTCTCGACCGGCGGTGGAGCCTCTATGGAATTTTTAGAGGGTATAAAACTTCCGGGTATTGCTGCTCTGGAAAATTAATTTTGGGAGAGCTTATTTTATGAATAGAAAAAGAATCCCCTTTATCGTTGGAAATTGGAAGATGAACAACACCAAGCACGATACCTCGTTCTTCCTGAAAAATTTTATGGCAGAGGTAAAGAACTCTCCCTTGCTGAGAAAAAGGGAAATTGGTATTGCCCCGGCGTTTACGTCGCTATGTGTGGCGGCTGAAATATTGAAGGACTCCGATATAAGGTTATGCTCCCAGAACGCGCATTGGGATGACTCGGGCCAATATACAGGCGAGATATCTCCGCTTATGTTGAAAGAGTGTGACGTTCAATACGCCATAATAGGCCACTCAGAGAGGAGAAAATTCTTTGGTGAGACCAACGATGGTGTAAATAAAAGAATAAAGGGTTGTATAAAAAATAAACTCAGCGTCATAATGTGCGTGGGCGAAACAAAAGAGGAAAGAGAAGCCGAAAACACCCAAAATGTTGTAAAGGACCATGTGCTGGGTGGGCTTAACGGAATATCCAAAGACGACGTGCTAAATTACGTAACCATAGCCTATGAGCCTGTGTGGGCGATAGGCACAGGGCTGAACGCAACGGTTGAACAGGCTGTAGAGGTGCATAAATTCATCCGCGGCCTTACAGATGAGCGCATACGCATTCTTTACGGAGGCAGCGTTAAACCGGAAAATATTGACGGATTTATGAATTCGGTGGATATCGATGGGGCGCTGGTTGGCGGCGCGAGTTTAAGCGTGGAATCGTTCTTAAGGATAGTTAATTTCAGGGAGGATCTATGAGTACTTTAGTAATTGTTGTGCATGTAATAACCTGCGTTTTTCTGATATTGTTCGTGCTTCTTCAGGCAGGAAAAGGCGCCGAGGTTGGAGCTGCGTTCGGCGGTGTAAGCCAGACTTATTTCGGGACTCAGGGCGGGAATATCCTTACCAAAATAACAACAGTGCTGGCGTTCGTTTTTATGATAACAAGCATCGGGCTCACAACTATCCAGCATAAACAGCTTTCGACCAGCGTTATGCAGGGCATAGCGGCGGAGCAAACCGACAATAACGCAAATACCAACACTAACAACAATACAAATAATGCGCCGGCAAAAAAATAGATCATTGGTTCTTTTGCGTTCACTGCGCGGACTTTTTTTTATCGTCGTAGTTTTTTTGTTCAGTATGTCCGCTTACCCAATGATGCAGTCCTCTCATTCAGGTGTTTTTCCCTCATACAAGGCTATTAATGAACTCGTGCGTGACGATTCAAGTTTTCTGTACAGGTTTGATATTCAATCTGTCCTAAAGGCTTTCGTGGGCAATATGTCCTTTGTAAAAAGGCTCTCAACTCACTACGCTCTGATGGGCGACATCACAAGCTCTTTTCATAGGTCATATTTTTATAATTCATTCGAGGGCGCGCTTTCAAGGGG
>JAZDEK010000107.1:0-4427 GCA_043808895.1 Pseudomonadota bacterium | reverse complement strand
CCTTTAAAAGAAAGAATGTAAAGAACGGCACCAAAAGCAAAAGCACCACCAGCGACGATAAGAACATTGGCATAGCTTTGAGTATCCCGCGCGTCATTTGTACACCGTATTCTTCCACCCTTTCAACAGCCTTAAGGTCTTTCAGAAAAACGTAAGTCCCGGCGTGGTTATCCTCCCAGGATTTTAACTGCGTAAGCACCCTCTCTGATATCTTTGGAAATTCGTTTTGCAGGTTCTCGAACTCTCCCGCAAATCCCACGTAAGAGCGCTGATACATCAGGAACAGGACCCCACCGACCACAAAATATATTATGAGTATCGAGATCCATCTTGGTATCCTTTTCGCTACCATTCTGTCAACGAACGGAGAGAATGAATAGGCAAGCACGGCCGATATAAGCACCGAAGCAAGTATAACAGGTATGGAGAACATCATAACGACGCAAAAAACTATTACGGCAACGAGAAATAAAAGCCTGAGTATAACTTCACGCTCGTTTATATTTTTAAAAAACGTCATTTATGGAACCTCAGGCGTGAAAGTTCTTCCGCCGCATCGTCCAAACGCTGATTTATTATTTGTGCAAGCTTGTAAGATATCTTTACACCTATGGACGGACGATCCTTTATCAGTTCCAAAAGATCCGGTTTAAAAAATCCTACAACAAAACTAGGCTCCATAGCTTTTGCTGTAGCGCTTCTTATGGAATCTGTCTCGATCAGCGCGCGTTCGCCGAAGAAATCCCCATCGTTAAGCGTTGCAAGAACTGCCACTTCTTTTTTTTCTATTTCCGTTTTGGGATCAAGAACTTTTCTTTCAACCTCTATACACACCTTTCCTTTAACTATTATATACATCCCGACACCGGGCTGATGTTGTTTGAATATATCTTCGCCGACGTTATATTTTCTTACGTGTACAAGTTCCTCTATTATAGAAAGTTCGCGCGAGGTCAGCGAATCAAAAAGCACATTATTTTCTAACGCTTCCAGCACCTGTTCCCTTTCTTTACCCTTTCTAAAAGGATGCGAAGACCACAAAAATTTCATAATCAACTCCTGTTGCTTTTTACTTATGACAATGATACCTCTTTGTAAAGTATGAACGGAATATTCAAACCATTAAGACCCTTTTGTATGCTGACGGCGCTGACCACAACAGTGATACTGGTAGCCATTTTTGCGCCATTGCGGCTTATAGGCATCAAATTGGATTACTTTGTTATGTATCTGTGGGCAAAGATAACCTTGTGGATATACAACATCAAGGTAATAAAGCTGGGAAAACACACCAATACACCCTCCATAATAGCGACCAACCATATTTCTTACTGGGATATACTGACCATAGCGTCCACGTATAAAGGGTTTTTTGTGTCAAAGGCGTCAGTAAAAAACTGGCCGCTTATAGGATGGGGGGCAAGGTTCGTAAGAACGGTATTTATAGTAAGAGAAGAAGCAATGAGCTCTGTTGAGGTGCTTAACCGTGAAGCTCTTAAGCTAATGAACAATAATGACAGCGTTGTGATGTTCGCAGAAGGAACTACATCCATAAATCCATGCCTTCCTTTTAAGAGCGGCGCGTTCCACATGGCAAAAAGGACTGGAAAACCCATAAAACCTATCGCTGTATATTACAGCCATATGAATTGCATAAGATGGATAGATAACGAGTCATTCGTTCCACACCTTTTTAATATGACAAAAGCGCCGGCTATAAAATGCTACATCCACGAGATACCGCTTATGTACCCTAATAATTATGAGACGGTGAACGAGATGAAAGAAAAATGCCAGGTGCTCGTTCAGGAAAAAATAGACTACATAAAAAAAGAGTTCGCCGGTGACATACGATGATAGACATCTTTACAAAGAGTGAATGGAGCAACCAAAAATACGCTATAGGGATTGCGAATACAGCGTCCGAAAGCGACGAGGTATACAGGCTGCGTTACGACATATTCAACATAGAGCTTAATGAAGGGATAAAAGAGAACGAGAGAACTTTGAGGGATATGGATAAATTCGATCCGAACTGTGACCATCTGATAATAAAGGACACAGCGAGCGGAAAGATAATAGCGACTTACAGGATACATCCAAGCTGGAATATGCATAAGGACGGGTTCTACACATCAACGGAATTTAATATTTCGAAACTGGGGCTGGAAAAAAAGCGTTCCATCGAAGTTGGGCGCGCGTGCGTACATCCTGAACATAGAGGCAACAACATGCTGGTCACAATGATGTGGGTGGGTATAAGGAAATACTGCGAGAAAAATAACGTGGAATATCTTTTCGGTGTAGCAAGCATACCAAAGTGCAGCATAGAAGAACTATCATCGTTGTACTCTGACCTTTTAAAAAAAGGTGCTCTGATAGACGACGGCAAAGTAACGCCATTACCTGATCAGAAAGCACAACTGGTATCCGATCCTCCAGGAACGTACAGAAAGGAGCTTGTAAGCAGCCTGCTTAAAGGCTACATAAAAATGGGAGCAAAACTAATGGGGCAACCTGTTTTCGACCCTGTGTTCCGCTGCTATGATTTTTTTGTTCTGCTGGAGATGAGGTCTGTGAACTGGACCTATGTGGACTCCTTTTCAAAAATGCTGAATACAATTTAGGGAGCATCATGGATAAAATAGCCGGCTTGATATTATTTTGGTTCTTGCCACTATTTATTGTAGGCTCATTGCAGGCAGGGGTTTACTACAACAAAAAAGGCATAACCATAATAGGCGTAAATCTGAAATACGACTATAAAAGTTCCAGGACTGCAGAAGTGGGTCTGATACAGTTCGAGAATTTCGTATGCAGCAATCCGGTCCCGGTTATTAACGAATGTATATTTAATTTCAAGACAGAAATAGAGTACATCCCGCGCGAGGCTTTCGGACAATGGACCAGTCACTACACGTGTAGCACTAAAGCCAACATTACAAGGGCCAACAAAGATCCGTACAAAAAAAATGGTATCATAATAAAGAACGTAAAATGCAGTTCCGAGGAAACCATTAGGACCAAGAGCAACACTAGTGAGCGTACTGGAGTGAGCAAAACAGCTGATCTGTATTTAGAGTTCGGCAAGAACCGTAAACAAAAGATCTTTATATCCAGCTACACGGTCAAATGGGGCAACGAAGACGATATGGATATGGGGTTTATCTCCGACGATTCAGACTCCGACACAGTGTTGGAGTACAAAAAGTATGACGACTATCATTAAGGATTTATTTTGTCCTTGAGGTTATTCCAATAATCCAGCCTCTTTTTTATCTCTTTTTCAAAGCCGAATTTTCCAGGTCTATAGAATTTTGAGTTCTTTACACCGTCGGGAAGAAAGTTCTGTCCTGAATAATGTTCCTTGTTACTGTGATCGTACTCATAACCCTCACCGTAGGAGAGATCTTCCATAAGTTTTGTTGGAGCGTTCCTTATATTCAAAGGTACAGGGTCGTTCCTTGTATCTTGTACGGCCTTTTCAACCGCCTGAACGGCCATATAGATGCTGTTTGATTTAGGCGCTGTGGCAAGATACACCACACATTGCGCGAGCGCGGTGTTACATTCAGGATATCCCAAGAAATGTACAGCATCCTTTGCCGCCACCGCCTGAAGAAGAGCATTAGGATCTGAAAGTCCCACATCCTCGCTTGCAAAACGAATAAGTCTTCTTGCTATGTAAAGAGGATCAGCTCCGCCTTCTATCATCCTGCCCAACCAGTAGAGAGCAGCCTGAGCGTCGGAGCCTCGCATGGATTTATGTAAAGCCGATATGAGATTATAATGTTCCTCACCGCCTTTATCGTACGCAAGTTTTCTTGTACTCAAAGATTCTTTAACAAGCGTCAGTGTAATTTTTCTTTTCCCGTCTTTTTGCGGTCTCGCACCTGACGTTGAAAGCTCCAAAGAGTTTAGCGCTGTTCTTACGTCGCCGTTTGAGATATTAACGAGAAAATTGAACGCGTCGTCATCCAAAACGGGTTTAAATTTCCCAATCCCCCTTTCATCATCCTTTATGACCCTGTTTATAATGTCCCTAATATTATCGTCGCTGAGCGAATAAAGCACATACACCTGGCATCTGCTGAGTAGCGCGCCTATTATCTCAAAAGAGGGATTTTCCGTTGTAGAGCCTATTAAAATTATTGTTCCTTTCTCAACATGGGGTAGCAGAGCGTCCTGCTGGGCTTTATTAAAGCGATGGATCTCGTCTATAAAAAGGACCGTGTTAACTCCCATCGTCCTTATATTCTCTTCGGCCTCTTCTACTATTTCGCGTACCTCTTTTACTCCCTGAAGAACGGCGCTGAAAGAAACAAAAGGTTTTTTTGTGATGTTGGCGATTACTTTGGCAAGAGAAGTTTTTCCGCAGCCCGGAGGCCCCCAGAATATACAGCTCGTAAGAGTGCCTTCGTCCACAG
>JAZDEK010000106.1:0-8978 GCA_043808895.1 Pseudomonadota bacterium | reverse complement strand
CGCATATAACGACGCGTGTAAGACCGCCGTAAGAACAGTTCTTATAAATATGTACGGTGAGGATGTTGTAAAACAGAACGAGTGGCAGCTTATAAAGGTCTATAAAGACGCCAGATCGTTTGTCATGGGTTCTCAGATAATATCAGAAAAACAAAACACCGACGTAGATAATTATTCCGTAAAGCTGGAACTTAATGTGGATAGTTCCGCTTTGCGCGAGTCTATTGTGGAAAAAGGGATATCATTGAGCGGCGAGAAAATACTCACCATCCTGCCTCTCATAGTTGAAAGGAACTCCGCGGACGGTAATGGCCAATATTGGTGGGGAAAAGATGAAAAGGGGCTGGCTCCCAAGAAGTCCTTTTCGGATATAGAAAGGGCGCTCGCGAGATATTTGTCACAGGGGAATTTTACCCTTGTTGATCCGTATTCAAACCAGCTTTCAAGCAGCATCCCTGAATCTTATAAATATATGGAGCTTAAGACCTCTGAACTTACACAGCTTGGAAAACTTTTTATTACCGGGCTTGTCGCGTCCGGTTATGTTTGGAGCGTGTGCCCCAAAAACGAAACGCCTAACAAAAATACATGCGAGACAACGCTGTCGATAAAAATAATATCCGCCGACACCGGAAAGATCGTGGCGGCAAAAAGGGCCAACGAAAAAGCTACAGCCCCCGACACCGACGAAGCAAAAACAGTGAGCAGGGCGAAGGCGTGCAAAACGGTAAGCGACAGCCTTTTATATCAGCTGGCACGCAAATGGGACAAGAACACAGCAACAAATTTCAAGATCGTTATAAAAGGCGTAAAGGATTTTGGGAGCTACACAAGGATCAAGCAGGCACTTGGCGGAGTAACGGGGCTTAATAATGTGGTGGATAGATATCAAGGAAGAGGTTTGTTAATTTTTGAGGGGGATAAACGCGGCGCTTCAGCCGGGCTTTCTGACACGATACTCTCAAAATGTTTCCCGGACGGCGGGGCAAGCATCGCCAGCCAATCCGAAAGCCTTGTTGAAATAAAAGTCTTGTAGGGAGGCGTTGATGGCAAAAATTAAATTTTTGGTAATAATTTTTGTTTTTTCGTCCATTTTATTTGCCCAACCTAACCAGGATATAGATTTAAGAAATGAATTTGGCCCAATAAGAAATCAAGGACATATTAATTTTTGTTACGCATTTGCCACAGCCGATCTTTTGTCTTATTGGTTAAATAACAGCGCCGGTTTTAAAAATAAAGGTATTAAATGGGATACAAGAATAAAAGAAAATATGGTTTCAGCTTTTGCATACGCTCTTTCGTATAATAGGCTGTATTACAACAGATTTTCTACAAAAGATAAATTTAAGTCTATAAATCTTCGTAATGAAGCCAACAGGCTTGAAAAGGAATTAGAAAAAGCACGAACTAAAATTTTAACTACTAACATAGATGCAATAAATATATCAAAAAAATTAAAAGATCTGGATGAACTAGATCCGAATGATGAACAAAAATGGACACTAACTGATGAACTTAATAGGATCCTTGAAAGAAATAATAATTATGCAGAACTTTTAAGTTCATACAAGCTCGTCATATGGCACCTAAGTAGTATTTTAGAAGAACCAGCGGGTGGAGATTTAAATGATGATACGGATCTTTCAAGTATAAGTATATGTTTTGAAAAAGAAGTAAATTCCGACGAAGCATTTCCTTACACCACAAAATCAGAAATTACCGGATTTGAATATACGGGTGTATGTCCTCAATATGATTTTATAAAAAAGGTTAAAGCAAAGTGTATGAACCCCAAAAGCAACGAAAATGACAAAACAATTTCTCAATTAGTTGACGGCATATTCTGCAAAATTAAAAAAAGTTCAAAAGAACGCATCTACAACGCTATGTCGAAAAAAAATGTGTTTGATCCTACTTTAAAATTTCTTAAAAAGACGTGTTTGTTGAATAGAAAATTGGGCAAATACGCTCCAAAAATAAAAATTATTTATTTTTGTGACGGTTGTACGGACTTTGGGATTGTAGATCCTGTGACGCATAAAAATACGCCGGTGACGGCAGTTTATTCTCAACAGGCTATTTTTGACATTATCGACACTCAGCTTCAAAATAAAAATCCTGTGTACATCGGTATAGACGATAGAGTATTTAAGTACCCTACATCGGATTGGGTTAATGACGGGACAAATCATAATCATGCTTCTTTAATTGTTGGTCGATTAAAAAATAATCAAACGAATAAAATTGAATATATAATAAGGGGTACAACTGGTGCATCAAGCTGTGAAGCAAGTAAGGCAGCGTACATAGAAATACCTGAACATATACTTGCTAACCTTAAACAAGAATTTAAAACGGACGTTATAACAAATTGCCCTTGTTCGGCTGACGGTTCTGGTAACATCAGCACGGAATGTATTGACGACAAGTACTATAAGCTGGAAAAGAAAGTAACCGAGATGGGAGAACAACGGGTAAAAACTATTCATACCCCATTTAGATGTGAACTCGGTTATTACATAATTGAAAGGGACGCTTTTGGCGACAGGACATTACAAGAAGTAAGCTATTTCGAGACCAAAAAAGATGCAAAAATATATTGGAAAAATTGATTACGATTCTGCGGTAAAACTTCAGCTGGGAGAACGGGAACGTGTTAAAAAAGGCGAAAGCTCCGGCACGGTGTTTTTTCTTGAACATCAGCCGGCAGTGATCACACTTGGAAGAAATGCTGTAGAAAATAATGTCCTTCTACCTGAGAAACTTTTGGCCTCACGCGGGTATCAGGTTCGCAAGGTCAGCCGTGGCGGAGATGTTACGGTGCATGAACCAGGGCAGCTTGTGGTCTATTTTGTTCTGCCTCTTAAAGCAAAGAACGTTAAGAATTTTGTAGACGCTGTGATGAATACAGTTCAGGAATGTTTGCTAACGCATTACTCACTTAAAACCGATTTTGACGAGAAAAAACCGGGGCTGTGGGTTGGGGATAAAAAGATATGCTCGGTGGGCTTCGACCTTACGCAACGCGTTAGTATGCATGGGATCGCCCTTAATGTATGTAACTTGCTTGAAGGGTTCTCTATGATAGTTCCCTGCGGGCTTAGCGGGGTAGAAATGACCACCATTAGTAAAGAACTCAATAAACCGGTGACGGTCGATGATGTTGCAAATAAACTTATGTTCGGGTACCATAAGAGCCTCGGAGCGTAAAAGGGGATATAGATGTCGTTCATTCTTTTGTTCTTAAGTTCGGTTCTGTATGCGGATGATGCTCCTCAATATAAACCCGAGACAGTGGAATATAAGATCCAGCAGATGGCCCTTAATATAGAGGCTGTACTACCGACAAGAATAGTGAATCTGGATTACAAAGACGCATACCTTGATGTGGCGAACGTCCCTAAGACCATTCGCAATAACTTTATGTCGAGAAACTCCATCTATAACGACATCTACAAACTCAAACTTCTGGGTAAAGCAAAAGAGCTTGACAGCGGCGAACTTGAAACTCTCAAAAAAGCATCTAAGGAAGAAGAGGAACTGATCAAGAAAGAAAACACATACAGAAGCGAGCTTTTTGATCTCATTTCCTTAAATCTTAGTTTAAAGAGCGCTGATAAGGCCAAAGTGCCTACCATCTACGCCGAGGTTACAAAGTATCTTAAGGATTACAGTGTTTCTACATCCACCGCCCAGAATAAAACTCATCAGGAGACAAACGTCTTGGTCGCTATGCCCAGCATATATGATTACAAGACCGTATGGGATAAGTTGATAAAAGTGTTGCTTGAAGAGAAATTTGTTATCGAGAAAAAAGATAAAGAGAGGAAAGGGACCGACGGCACAATGACCGTTAAATATAAATGCGGAACAGAGGACAGGGCGTTCATTATAAAACTGTGTACGATAAAAAATAAAAAACCGGTTAAATGCAAAGGCGACCAGGCAAAGGACGACACATTATATTCAACGCTGGACAAGGGTACGATGCTCTGGGTGGAAAAGGGAAAGGGCAAAACACTTATAGTGGATGAAATGAGCCCGGATAAGGATATAAAATTCTGCGCCGGCGAGGAAAGAGTGTTCGACATTCTTGAGAAACTCTCTGCCGCGCTTTTGGCAGTTGAAGAAAAGAAGGGTTGACATATTACTTAAATGGGTTAATTTTAACATTACATATATTAGAAAATTTTTAAGGGGGGTATTTTAATGAAAAAGATTTTTGCAGTAGTTGTTTTTGCCTTAGTGGCAAGCACCGCCAGCGCAGCGATGATGAGCAGTGATCAGTGGAAATTCGAACCAACAATCGGTCCTATGATCGGGATCAAGAACATGGATCATCGTTTTGCGATGAACTTCAAAATGGGAAAGGAAATGATCGGCGGTCAGCTGAGCATGGCTTTCTTGGGAACTCCAAAGGTCCTGATAAGACCGGCTTTCACGTTTGAGTATCCTTTCTATTTCACGTTCTCCAAGAGCAAAGATTTTGCTCTTGGACCAACAGTTGATGTAGGTCCTTCTTTTGGTTTCAGCGGAGCTACCGCAATAAGCTTTTTCGACATAGGCTTTGGTGTTAGAACTGCATATCAAATTACGAACACCTTTGGCGTAGTCGCTGAACTTTTCCACATGACCATGAGCTTTGCAAGATGGGTCAGCGGAGTAGGAACTAGCAGCACTTTTGCTCTTACCTACGACATCAAGCTCGGTGTATTCTGGCTGTTCTAATCTAGATAGTTAGACTTTTACATACAAAGAAGGCCTGCTGCTTTTGCAGCAGGTCTTCTTTATTTTAGCCTTTACTGATAGCGATACTGATAATAGATATATACCGGGGAGGGGTTAATGGATTACATCCCGCGCGATATAGAGAAAAAATGGCAGTCTGCCTGGAACAAGAACAAGGAATATAAAACTGTCGAAGATAAGACGAAGAAAAAATATTACTGTCTTGAAATGTTCCCGTATCCATCGGGAAAACTCCACATGGGGCACGTCAGGAATTACTCCATCGGCGACGTAATAGCCCGTTATAAAACGATGCGGGGATATAATGTCCTTCATCCAATAGGCTGGGATTCTTTTGGGCTTCCTGCCGAGAACGCCGCTATAAAGAACAACATTCATCCGGCGGATTGGACGTACAAGAATATCGAGGTAATGAAAGAGCAGATGAAAGCTCTTGGTTTCGGCTACGACTGGGACAGGGAAGTAACCACCTGCAAAAAAGAATATTACAAATGGGAACAGCTGTTCTTTATAAAGATGTATGAGAAGGGGCTGGCGTATAAAAAACAGAGCTCTGTAAATTGGTGCGCTAAATGCGAAACAGTGCTTGCTAATGAACAGGTTCAGGACGGAACATGCTGGCGCTGCGGCGACGTAATTACAACAAAAGAAATAGAACAGTGGTTCTTGAAAATAACGCACTACGCCCAGGAACTTTTGGACGGCTGTGACAAACTTACAGGCTGGCCTGAGCGCGTAAGAACGATGCAAAAGAACTGGATAGGCCGATCAGAGGGTGTGGAAGTAGATTTTTCTGTAAAAGGAACGGGCGAAAAATTAAGGATATATACAACACGACCTGACACTATATATGGTGTGACTTTTATGAGCATAGCCCCAGAGCATCCAATGGTAGTGTCTCTGTGTAAAGGAACACCCCAGGAAAAAGAGGTCTTGAAATTTGTTGATAGGATGAGACGCACAAGTAAAATTGAGCGTACCGCGGAGGGCGGAGTAAAAGAGGGTTTTTTCACAGGTTCGTATGCGGTCAATCCTCTTAATAAAGAGGAAATCCCCATATACACAGCTAATTTTGTTTTAATGGATTACGGCACAGGCGCTGTAATGGCAGTGCCGGGGCACGACACAAGGGATTTTGCTTTCGCGAAAAAATATAATATCCCGATAAAAAGAGTTATCTACAAAGATAATCCGAACGAGCCATTGAACGAAGCGTACGTTGAACCCGGAACAATGGTAAACTCTGCTCAGTTCGACGGCATAAACAGCGTCGATGGTATAAAAAAGATATCAGAACACATAGAAAAGAACAACTGGGGAAATAAAACTATAAATTATAGGTTGAAAGACTGGGGAATAAGCCGCCAGCGTTATTGGGGCTGTCCGATACCAATTATTTATTGCGATAAATGCGGAGTGGTCACAGTTCCGCCAAAAGACCTTCCTGTTGTGCTCCCAGAGGACGCTAAGCTTCATTCCATAGGCGATGACCCCCTTTCCAAAGTAGCAACATTTGTTAACGTTAAATGCCCAAAGTGCGGAGGCAAGGGAAAAAGGGAAACTTCCACCATGGACACCTTTGTTGAGTCCTCATGGTATTATATTCGCTACACATGCCCTGACGACGACGTAAACGGTATAGATAAGAAACGCGCCGATTACTGGCTGCCTGTTGATCAATATATCGGCGGTATTGAACACGCCATTATGCATCTTTTGTACGCGAGATTTTTTCATAAAGTGCTCAGGGATCTTGGATACATCACTAGCGACGAGCCGGCGACAAACCTCTTAACTCAAGGAATGGTAATAAAAGACGGCAATAAAATGAGTAAATCGTTGGGGAATATTGTAGACCCCGATCACATAATAGATCAATACGGCGCTGATACCGCAAGGATGTTCTCTCTTTTTGCGGCTCCGCCTGAAAAAGACCTTGATTGGAGCGATAAAGGCGTTGAGGGCTGTTACAGATTTCTGGGCAGGGTTTGGCGCTTTGTTGACTCCAATATGGAAATACTCAAAAAAGTTGATAAAAAACTCTCAGGCGAAACAACAAGTCCTGAGATAAAGAGATTAAGGAACCTTGCTCATAAAACATTAAAGAAAGTTACAACGGAGCTTGATACTTTTGGTTTTAATACGGGTGTAGCCGCGATGATGGAATTCACGAACGAATTTCACAGCATGAATTTATCGTCGCTGAAAGACAAAAATGATATAAGCGCGATGAGAGAAATAACTGAGATCCTGCTTTTAATGCTCTGCCCATACGCTCCCCATTTTGTGTGCGAACTTTGGGAAAGGTTGGGTAATAGAACAAATGCGGTAAAAGAAAAATGGCCCGTGGTGGATGAAAAAGCCATCGTGGATGAAACAAAATTGGTGGTCGTTCAGGTCAATGGAAGGGTTAGGGCAAAACTTGAGGTAAAATCAGGGGCGGGTGAGGAAGAAATAAAACAGTTTGCTTTTAGCGACCCGAATGTTAAAAAGTTCATCGACGGTAAGAATATTAAAAAGGTGGTTTATGTGGAAGGGCGTCTGCTTAGCATTGTTATTGACGGTAATTAACGCCTGCAGCTACGGATTTTCCACGTTAAGGAATCCGTGGGAAAAGCAGGGTGTTAAAACTGTTACCATACCTATGTTCAAGAACTTGACCATGGAGGGTGGGGCGGAGGCTTATTTTACAAGCTCACTTAGATTTTATCTCACGTCCCGTAGTGGAAAACTAAAACTCGTTAGATCTAACGGCGACGCTTATATAAAGGGTGAGCTTAAAAACGTGATCATAGTTCCAGCAGGTGTTCAATTCGGAACACAGGCCACAGAGGACGCAGGAGGGTTGCCAAAGGACAGGCTGCTCGCAAGCTCTTACACTATTACGGCGACAGTAACACTAACACTGATAAGGGAGTCAGATCAAAAACAACTGTGGTCCAACACAACGTCCCAATCAACATCCATGCAGAGTGGAACTTATACTGACCAGAGGGCAAGTTCCGACGTCTTTATAAAAGAAAGTCAAAAAAGGCTGGCTCTAAAACAGCTTGCCGACACCATGATGACCTACTCGGTTGACGCATTGCTGGAGGGTTTTTAGTCATGCCGCTTTTTGCGCCTCTTGATATGCTTAAGGACCTTAAAGCTATATATAACGATTCAAGATCCGGCGACGCGAAAATTAAAACTGAAACAAAGAATAAAATGGCCAAAGCGTATATAGTGCTTCACGACAAATCGGATATGTTCGTAAGGGAAAGGGTAACGCAGCGCCTTAAACAGATAATGACAAACTATAACGCCGGGGTGGAGCGGTATATATTCGGAAAGAACAACATGCAGGAGTGGATAGACAGCCTGTACGACATGCCGATGTTCAATCCATTAAGGCTTGTAATAGCCTCTGAGCTTTACGAATTAAAAGAGGAAGATCTGGCGCTAATTACCGGATATCTAAAAAAACCTTCGCCTGATGTAGTTCTCCTTTTATTATCGGCGCAGAAATTGGACAAAAGAAAAAAAAGGTTCAACTCCATATTCGACCACGCTACCGCCTGTACCGCTGAGATAACAACTAAAGGAAAAGACACAACATCCTCGTGGGTAAAAGGTTTTGCGGCCGAACGCGGAAAACAGATAGAAGATTCAGCTGTGGAATTTTTAAGTACCCGCTACAAAGATGATCTTTCCAGAATGGAAAAGGAGATAGAAAAGGTTTCTGTTTATATCGGTCAGCAAAATACCATAAACCAAAAGGACATTGAATACGTTTCGACCGGTGTTTCCTCTGTGAGTGTTTTTGACATTTACCCGCCGCTTGCCTCAAAGAACAAAAAAAAGCTCCTGGAAGTGGTGTACAGGTTCCTGATGTCAGGAGAAAATCCAGTCGTTATAAATTCGCTTATAAGCGGTAGGATACGGAAACTTTTAGCCGCAGCGGACAGCCTAAAGGAAAATCCCAAAATGCAGGACAGCGAGCTTGCCGAAATTATCGGAATGAAGCCTCAGGCTGTGTATTTTGTTAAATCGGAGCTTAGAAATTATAAAAGAGAGGAGTTGGCTAATATGTATAAACGGTGTATGAATATAGACGCCGAACTTAAGAGTATGAGAGGGGATAAAAAAGATATTCTAATTTCGGGGATCACAAAGCTCTTGGAGCGAAGGTAGGGCAAAACATGTGCGGATTTGTTGGATGCATCGGAGAAAGAGAAGTAGGTAAC
>JAZDEK010000105.1:0-6469 GCA_043808895.1 Pseudomonadota bacterium | reverse complement strand
TCCGTCTATATTAAAAGATCTTTTTATTTTCTCAATGTCGCGCGTTCTCAAATATTCGTCTATCTCGTCTATAACGGGATGCCCCACAAATTTCACGTCAATACCCTTACTCTTGTAAAAATCCTTCTCGAACGGGAATATAGTCAATATCTCTTTGCTGTAACGGCGCAGTTTATTAGCCCTATATCCCCGCCAAACCCAAACCTGAGGGCTTATGTAATAAACCACGGGTACACCCGTTTTTTTAAGGGATCTGGCAAGACGCAGATTAAACTCCGGATAATCCAAGAGCACAGCGGCGTTGTATGACCCCATACGCGCCATGCGTTTAAAATGAGTAAGCGCGGAATAGATCTTTGAGAAACTTTTAAGAATTCCCATGAGCCCGTAAACACCAAAATCCCTGTTATGGAACTCCGGGACAAAATTCCCCGTTGAGATAAGAGAATCTCCTCCAAGACCGCTAAACTCTATTCTTTCTTTTGAAATACCCTGCATCGCTTTTACAAGATTTGCCGCATGCATGTCGGCTGATGCCTCTCCAGCAATAATAAGAACTCTTTTTACGCCGACTTGCATTCAACGCCTACCCGCGTCATAGAACTTCCATTCTTTGTTTCATCTTGTCTATGATCTTATGCGCGACAACAAGGGCTTTCAACGCGTCTTGGGACGTTACCACAGGTGTTTTATTATTCTTAACGCAATCAATAAAAGACTCTATCTCTTTTTTAAGCGCGTCGGTGTTCTCAAAAGGCATTACCTTTCCCTCTATGCTGTAAGTTCCGTTCTTTTCCACGCGTTCAAAGACTTCTACATCGCCCTTTTGGAAATCAAGGCCTATGTATCTGTATCTTTGAAATATCCTCATTTTCCTGAAAACTTTTTGCGATATTCTGCTTGCTGTAAGGTTTGCCATAACTCCGTTCTTAAAAATAAGTTTGGCGTGCGCGATATCAATTTTATCTGTAAGTACGGGAACTCCAACAGCGTCTATCTCCGTTATCTCTGAGTCAACTATACCGAGTACCAGGTCTATGTCGTGTATCATTAGATCAAGAACAACATTTATGTCAGTGCTTCTCGCGGTAAATGGAGCAAGACGCTGACACTCAATAAAACGAGGAGCTTTTATATAGGACGCGCTCTCAGAAACTACGGTATTGAACCTTTCAAGATGTCCTATTTGGATTTTGAGGTTCTTTTCTTCTGCCGCCGCTATAAGTTTTTCAGCCTCTTCCACGGTTCTTGTAAAAGGTTTTTCTATAAGACAGTGAACGCCCGCCTGTAATGCGGCGAGCGCGGCCTCAAAATGATTCGCTGAGGGTGTCGCGATGCTCACAAGGTTAATATTTCTTAGAAGTTCCTGAACCGAGTTAAAAACTTTTGTTCTGCATTCATCGGCGACCAGTTTTGCTCGTTCCGGATCAATATCGTAAACGCCGGCTAATTCCACGCCATCAAGCTGCACGTACTTTTGCGCGTGGAACCTTCCTAAGTGTCCTACTCCTATAACGCCAGCTTTAAGCAAAGCCTACCTCACTATGCCGTTCTTGCTGTTCTCTATGAATCTTAAAAGATACGCGATCTCGTCGCTGTCTGATACTTCTTTTTTTAATTCCCTTATCACTTCCTCAAGAAGAACTCCTTTTTTAACATAAAGAAGTTTATACGCGTTCTTAAGGCGCCGTATAGCGTCATCAGAGAAACCTCTTCTTGAAAGACCCACAGCGTTAACGGATTGCACCTTAAAGTCATCCAGCCCCTTGCCCGTAAAGAACGGAGGAAAATCTGAACGTATAAGAGAATATGCCCCCACGTAAGCGTGCATCCCGATCTTGTTAAATTGAGTAACTCCAACAAAACCGCCCAAGACCACATAGTCCTCAAGGGTAACATGTCCGGCCAGAGCGACGTTGTTTGCCATAACAACATTGTTATGAACAACGCAGTCGTGCGCCACATGCGAATAAGCCATGAGCATGTTGTTGTCGCCAACGGTGGTAACTTTGTGTCCGGTTATTGTCCCGCAATTTATTGTAACGTATTCACGTACGGTATTGTTATCGCCTATTACAACCCTTGTGGGCTCGCCTTTATATTTTAGGTCCTGCGGAGGCTGTCCTATGGAAGCGAACGGATATATCCTGTTATTTTTGCCGATAATGGTATGGCCGCTTATTGAGACGTGCGCTTCCAGCCTTGTTGAATTTCCTATATCAACGTTTGGGCCGATTATGCAATACGGGCCGATGTAAACATCATCACCAATTTTTGCGCCCGATTCAACTATGGCTGTTGGATGTATAAAAGACATTATATTTCCCCTTTGTTCGCCGCAGTTCCCGCGGCTGCCAACATGAAAGCCTCACAACAAAGTTCTCCCGTGACAGCGTCTTTAAGAACACCGTGGAATTTACTTCTGCTCGGTTTATAGTTAAGAACCTCTATTTCCACTCTGATCGTCATTCCGGGAACAACTATTTTTCTGAACCTAACTTCGTCACAACCCAAAAACAAAACCGCGTAATTTGGCCCGTGGTCGTCCAGATCGTACATCCCGAACGCTCCAACCTGAGCCATGGTCTCGACCATAAGCACTCCTGGCATCACGGGTTTTCCCGGGAAATGTCCTTTGAAATAAAATTCATCGCCTGTTATTTTCTTAGTAGCGATTATCTTTCTTCCCTTCTTCTCACCCGGTACAGCGTCTATAATTTCGTCCACTGAGTCTATCAATAAAAAAGGTTCCCTGTGGGGAAGTACAGATTTTATTCTTTCAAGATCAAAGTTCTTTCCGGCCATTACCGTTTCTCTACTAGCCATTTTTATCCTCTCTTTTCTTTTTCAAGTTTTTTAAGCCTTTCGTATATCTCTGGAAGTCTTCCCACAAGTGTCTGAACTTTTAACTCTTCAGCAACTGGACGCGCTGGATAAATTCCTTTTACTTCGCTCCCGGGTTTTAGATCTTTTGATACGCTGGTACGGGCAGTCACTATAGAATTATCGCCGATCTTTATGTGCCCTTTGGTTCCGGAGTTTGCGGCCATTATCACATTATTTCCAAGCTCGGTACTTCCGCTTAAACCAACCATGCCGCACAAAATATTATTCTCTCCGACGATACAATTGTGGGCGATCTGTACTAGATTATCTATTTTTGTTCCTTTTTTGATAATTGTGTTGCCGACAGTTCCCCTGTCTATGCTTGTATTGGAACCTATTTCTACGTCGTCGCCTATAATGACCCCACCTATGTGAGGGACTTTAAGCGTGGCACCGCTTTCATCTTTTACAAAACCAAAACCATCTGAGCCTATAACAGTACCGCTGCCTACTACGACTCTGTTCCCCATAGTGGTATTCTGATAAATAGAGACGTTGGGATACAGAACGACATCGTCCCCGACTTTTGAGTCGTTCAGTATTACCACACCCGGAAAGATCACTGTGCGTTTTCCGACTTCAACATTATCGCCTATAAAAACGTTCGGGTATAGAACAGCGTCCTTGGATATGTTCGCTTTTTTGGATATCATTTCCACGGCAACGGACCTTTTTGAGACATTACAAAGTTCGGGCGTTATTTTGCACATAAGTTTAATGAACGCGTTGTACGCGTTCTTAATTATCACGGCAGCGCGTTTATTATCACTCAGCCATTCCTCTATTTCAGAGCCGTAAAGACCGTTCTCAACAACAATAACGTTCGCCCCAGTGGTCTTTAAATACCGAAAGTAAGAAGCTTCTCCCAAGAACGCGAGTGAATCCCGCTTTACGCCTTTTATGTCGTCTATGACTACAACACCAGCGTCGGGATCCCCCTTAAGCTCGCCCTGTCCTAAAAATTTTACTATTTCGCCCGCTTTCATTTATTAATTCTTGGATTTCCCGCCCTTATTAAGTTCATCATATTTCTTGATAACTTCCGCGGTTATATCCTTTGAGTCTTTCGCGTAAAATACGCCACTCTGGTTCTTCTCGTAGACCATATCGTACTTTTCTTTCTCAGCGATATCCTTTATCGCAACCCTCATAGCGTCTATGATCGGCTTTGTAATATCCACCTGGCGCTTTTGCATCTGCATCTCGGCCTGCTGCACAAGTTCCCTGTATTCCATCATCTTTTTTTGTATTTTCTGCTCTTCCTCGGCACGCTTATCGGCGCTCATTATGAGCTGTTTTTTCTGGTAATCGGCTGTGAGCTTTTTTATCTCTTCTTCCCTGGTCTGTATCATTTTTTGTTTATCCTTGAACTCTTTTTCCAGTTTCGCCTTCGCGGCAGCGCCATCTTTTACAGTTTCCATAGCGGACTGAAGGTCAACGTGCGCGTACCCTGAGGCATATGCCCTTGACGCAAAACCTAACGCAAAAATAACGGAAGCAACCAAAACAAACCCTCTAAACATAAAATTCCTCCTAATGTTAATTAATACGTGCATAGAGATAGCATAAAACATTGATATAACAAGACTAAAACGAAGGTCCTATCATGAACTGAAAGACTGTCCTGTCTTCATTGGGTTTTCTACTTATAGGAACGCCCCACTCAAACCTTAGCTGACCCATCGGGGAGTTCCACCTGAAACCCAAGCCCCAGTTGGATCTTAAGGGGACATCAGTCCTTAATCCCGGGCCGAAATTGTTGTACGAGTTTCCGGCGTCAAAGAACGCAACGCCTCTTATACCTACATCGCTGACGATAGGGAATTCGCATTCCGCCGTATATAAAAGCTCGTTCTTACCGCCTACGGCATATGCTCTTCCGGTGGTATCATAGACCTGAGGTCCTAAACTCAAATACTCGTAGCCTCTTAAGGTGTCTATACCACCCATCAGGAATCTCTCGCTGTAAGGAAGAGGCTTTCCTGCAAACCCGGAGATGTTTCCAATAAGGAGCCTTGTCTTAAACACAATATTCCAGAACAATGGCTGATAGAATCTGTTGTCGATCACTGTTTTAACAAAATCTTTGTTACCGCCCAGGCCCGCGACCTCGCTGGAGATAGCGTTATATAAACCTTTTATCGGGTTAAGCCTGTCGTTACGTCTATCGTGTTCAAGCGTGAATGTAACGGAACTTGTGTAACCGTTCTCCACATTTGGATCAAAAATATTAGACAGAGTACTTATCCAATTGGTTTTTGAATGCTCCAACTTATACATCATATATATTCTGGAAAAATCCGCTATCGGATATCCAAAACGCATATCAGCGCCGGTCCTTACAGTAGTGAACGCCGTGGCTTCTCTGCTTTCTCTGTATAAGTCCATACCCCAGCCCCAGCTACTGTCCAAAAAGTATGGGTCATAGAAACTTAAATAATAAAGTTTTGAGAGTTTGCCCAAGCTCGCCCTCAGGGTCACGGTCTGCCCTCTGCCGAGGAAGTTATTCTCCTGGATCTGCGCCATAATGATAAAGCCTTCGTAGGTGCTGTAGCCCGCCGACAACATGAATTGCCCGGTAGAGGCTTTTTCTTTGACCTGAACGTCTATATTAACAACGTCGGGGGTTGAGCCGTCCTTTGCTTTTGGTGTGTATTGATTAAAAACAACGTCGTCAAAAAATCCAAGAGCCATAATTTTTTCGCGTGAGAGTTCTTTTCTTGAATGGTTAAAGAGCTCACCCTCGTTGATCCTAAGTTCGCGTCTTACGACCTTGTCCCTTGTTTTTGTGTTGCCGGATATCTTAAATTTCCCAAAATATACTTTGCGGCCTTTATCTATATCGAAAAGAAAATCTACGGTCTTTTTATCTTCGTTGTATGTTGGAACAGGGACTACGTTCGTAAAAGCGTAACCTTTATCGCCGTACATGTCCTCATATTTTATTATCTGCTCCCTTACCTGCATGGAATTATAGACGTCGCCTGGTTTAAGTTTAAGTTCCTCGCGCAGTTCTTCTTCGGTATAAAGGACGTCCTCAGTCTTAAGCATAACTTCGCCAAAATCGTATTTTTCGCCCTCGGTAACGCTGTATGTAAGATAGATCCATTTCTTGTCCGGAGTAACATGAGTGATGGGGCCCGTTATCTGGACGTGAGGATAACCCTTTGTGGTGTAGTAGAAACCTATCCTTTCCCTGTCGATATCAACAATACTTTCCCTGTAATTTCCAGAACCCGATATAAAACTGAACGGCCCTTTTTCTTTCGTCTCTATTATGTTCTTTAGTTCTTCGTCGCTGATATGCTTGTTCCCGAGAATAGTTATTTTATCTACTTTTATTTTTGAGTTCTCGGATATTTTAAAAACAAGTTCAAGATAACTGTCGTCCGTTTCAGCCTCAGGGTCTTTTGGAGCGGGCCTAAGTTCGTCCTTAATTGAGGCGAGGAAAAAACCTTTCTCCTCGTAGTATTTTAAAAGCGCCGCGCGCGCTTTCTTTATTGCGGCTATGTCCACCACCGTATACGTTTTTATATTGATCTGCTTTTCAAGGTCTTCCTTATCTATATCGCTGTTACCCTCG
>JAZDEK010000104.1:0-2834 GCA_043808895.1 Pseudomonadota bacterium | reverse complement strand
ATATGTGGCTGGGTGCTGATTGCTTATAGCTGCTTCTCCCGTTACAAATTTGCACTTATCTATATCTTCCGGGAATGCCTGGCTTGCGAAACTGCTCACTACTGCGTTGCCCAATTCCACCACTCTGTCGGAAAAGAATTTCTTCATTTCGGAAGCGAATACTTCTCTTGCTCCGCTGGCCCACTCAGCCGGGTTCAGTATCTCATCGCCGACGGAAACAACTTTCTGGCATGCCAGGTTGGAACAATAGTTGGTGTTGGGCGCTGTTATCAGAGAGTACTGTTTTATCCATCCTGAAATATTATCCTTTGAACCGATATTGCCAAGAACAGCATCCACTATCATGCTCCCCGATGTTGGTCCGCATGCTATATTAGCGCTAGGTATCCCGTTCGTGAGCTGTGACGTGAGCGGCATGTTTATTGAACATGTCCCAACTACAGGGCATACGGAATTTTTTGAGCTGGAAGAAACCTCTGCCGTGTACGAAGGACATAAATTCTGTATGCATGATGCGTCGTTACACGAAGATGTATCTGTGTCGCCTGTTCGATTCTGACTTCCAAAACACCCGGTCAATATGGTGGCTAAGATCGCGGTTATGATACTGTGTCTAAAAACAACCATCTATTACCTCTTGCCTAACATTATACACCAATGCGGTTCAAATGTCAATACAAACCACAATCCTTTAGACATACATGCCGGATATAGTGTATAAAGGGGTCATGAACAGAGCGAAAAATTTCATAAATTCGACGTTTGAGGCGTTCAGGAAAGCGTCATCTGTGGCCGTTATCATGATGAAGAAATCCATCATAGAGAGAAAAAGAAAATCCAAGTTCCAGCATTTGGGTGAGCTTACATACGCGTTGTACAAGACCAACACTATTCAGAACGAATCGTTAAAAGATCTTGTTGACGATATCGACTCAATAAACAAGAACATCCGCGAAACATCCACCGAACTCGACTCCTTCGTAAACAACGAAATAAAAAATTAATTCAGTCAGTCCAGAGCAAATTTATTTTACGGCGTAGAGCATCCTTGTTTTTATGATCTGCTTAAACACCAAGGAGTCCAACTGCACGAAGAAGTTGAAATAATAGTATTTGTGTAATTTGGGGATTTCTCGGCAGAAAGAATCCCCAAATTATTTACAAATACACTATTTCAACGATGAGTAAGTTGGACGACGGCAATTATACTTGCAAGTCAGATCAGAAAAACAAGGATACTCTACGCCTGAGAATTTATTTAGTTTATATCCAGCCTTCGTTCTCGTATTTATTCAGTTTGTTATACAGCGTCTTAAGTGTAATTCCGAGCGCCAAAGATGTCTTGCTCTTATTACCGTTAAAATGCTGGAGTGAATTCAATATGTGTTCCCTTTCTACGTCGTCCAGCTTTTGAGGGAAAGAATTATTAGCTGCGTCAGGGCTCTTTGCTATTTTCCTTATTTCAGCTGGTATGTCGTCTATTGTCACAATACTCCTCCTTCCGCCTGTTTCCCTTGGCAGCAGTATCTTGATCCTCTCTATGCAGTTCATCAATTCTCTTATGTTGCCTGGCCACGGATACAGTGTGAATATTTCCATTGCTTCCGGTGTGACGTCCTTTACAGAACTTCCAAGGAAGTATCTTACCAGCGCCGGTATGTCCTCTCTTCTTTTTCTGATCGGAGGAATTCTCAGAACGATGGTATTTAATCTGTAGAAGAGGTCTTCTCTTATTGTGTTGTTCTTTATTTCGTTCTCGAGTTTTCTGTTCGTCGAGGAGATTATCCTCACATCTGATCTCATAACGGTTGAGTCACCCACTCTGTTATACTCGCCGTTCTGTGCGAAGCGGAGAAGTTTCGCCTGCATGCTTGATGTGAGTGTCGTTATCTCATCCAGATAGATTGTCCCGCCGTTCGCTTTTGTTACGTAACCGGATTTGTCGTTTATAGCGCCGGTGAAACTTCCTTTTGCATGTCCAAATAGTTCGCTGTCAAAAAGCTCTTCTGTAAAAGAAGCGCAGTTGATGGTAACAAAAGGTTTATTCGATCTATTACTTTTCTTATGTATTTCTCTGGCGATAAGTTCTTTTCCCGTTCCGCTTTCTCCCGCGATAATGACGTTGATACTGCTCTTTGCTATTCTGCTTACTATGTCCAAGATGCTCTTCATCTCTTCGCTTTCATGGATGATCGGCATGCTGCTCCACTTACCGTCAACACCGGTTGTTTGTTTGGAAATGTTTCTTTGTAGTTCCATAATCTTTTAACCCCTCTATTTTTTACAATTTTAAATTCACGATGGTCTGCATTGTAATATCAGCTGGTTACTTTGTCAATAGGGTTTATGTGATATATGTGGATGTCTGCCCAATAATACTCTATTGCGTATAATTAGAAAACCGCTCATTCAGTCTTTCTAACCCTTTGAAACATAAGTAAAAGACAAAAAACTGACATTACCAGGTAGCTCAGCCACATAGGTACTTTCGTGGCGGCCAATAAAAAACCTATCAATAAAGCCGAAACGAAAGCAACGGCTATATATGGGAGCTGGGCGGTTATTCTTTTGACTCCGTTCATTCTAAAAATGCTGCTTACTATTACAGACGTGGGTGAATATGGTGATAACAATTCTCCCGCGATACTGCCTTCTATTATCGCGGCGATAGTTATAACTACGTCGGAAAAGCCGCCTGTTTCTCCGGCCAGAGGGATAAGCAGTGTGCTAAGTATTCCTATTACAGCGATAGAATTGCCCATGAATATGCCGGTTATCGTCGATATCACAAAACAGGATAAAGGAAAAAGAGTGGCGCCGGCGGTGGTCCTGAA
>JAZDEK010000103.1:0-2215 GCA_043808895.1 Pseudomonadota bacterium | reverse complement strand
GCCGCCTACTATCCTTATGAGTTCAATGCGTGAGCCCTCTTTTACCTTAGCGTTTTTAAACTCGTCGCCCATTATTATTTTGCCGTCAAGTTCGGCGATAAGAGCCGTGGGTTTTACCTTTATTTCATTAAGCACATCGATCAGCATCAAATTGTTGTTACTAAAAGTCCGTTCCTCGTCGTTAATAAATACTTTCATTTATCCCCCCTTATAGTTTCTTCAACATACAGCGCAGACTTAAAACATGCATCCATAAAATCGTGTCCCAAAGCCAGATTTGCCGCCAGAGCCGATGAAAATCTGCAACCTGTGCCATGTTTTATGTGTTTCGGCGCGTCTATAAATTTGGCGTTACGTTCTCGTATCTCATACCCGTCGTAAAAAATGTCGCGCACCGTATCGCCGGTGCCCGTTCTTACATCTCCTCCGGTCAAGGCTACCTTGCATCTATATACCTTATTCAACTTCACGGCAAGTTCGCGTGGACACAGACTTTCGCCGGTGAGCTGCTCAGCCTCGTAAACATTCGGTGTTATAACGTCCACTATTCCGAGAAGCTTTTCCTTGGCGTACTCAATAAGTTCAGGACCCCAAAAAATAAAACCGTTGGAAGAACGCATCACCGGGTCAAGTATAGTAGAAGCCGGCTTGAATTTTTGTATACACTCAGCTAAAACATCAACGTGGAACTTTTCTGTTATAAGACCTATTTTAAGAGCTCTTGCCTTGTTATTCGAGAAAACATCGAACAAAGTTTTTCTAAAGTAATCCTGGTCAACAGGCTCTAATCCGTAAAACCTTTCGGCGTTCTGGAGCGTTAAAGTTGTAGGGATAGCCATGCAGTAAACATTAAAAGCCGCGCAGGTTTTTACGTCGGCGTAAACCCCGGCTCCGGCACTTGGGTCAAGTCCTGCCGCGCTCACTACCAACGGAACTATTTTATTTTCTTGTGACATTTTCATTAAAGTTCTTTATCGCGCAAAGGTCTCCGCACATAGTGCAGATATCCTCGCCGGATGCTTCACTACCACTACGTCTTTTTCTTGCAAGATCAGGGTCAATAGCGACGGAATACATCCCTTCCCAATTGAGTTCTTTTCTATATTTACTCATCGCTCTATCTTTTTCTATTGCTGTTTTAATTCCTTTTCCTATGTCGCCGGAATGAGCGGCAATACGCGCGGCGATAACTCCCTGATAAACATCATCAGGTGTTGGGAGCATAAGATGTTCAGACGGTGTAACGTAGCATAAAAAATCCGCGCCGTAAGAAGCCGCCAAAGCCCCACCTATAGCGGATGTTATGTGGTCGTAACCTGGGGCGATATCTGTTGTCAAAGGCCCAAGAACATAAAATGGCGCGCCGTTACAAATGCTTTTTTCAAGCTCAACGTTCGCTTTTATATCTTGGATGGGAACATGACCAGGACCTTCTATCATAACTTGAACATTTTTTTCGCGTGCGTAGCTGGCAAGTTCACCAAGGTTAATAAGTTCTTTTATTTGAGCCCTGTCTGTTGCGTCACAAACACTGCCGGGTCTGAATCAGTCGCCGACGCTCAAAGTCACATCGTATCTATACGCAATATCTACCAATCTATCGAAATACTCATAAAGAGGATTTTCTTTTTCATTTCTTAATATCCATCCGCACATTATGCTGCCACCGCGGGAGACCACTCCAAGTTCACGTTTACTTTTCAGCATTGTAGAAAGAGCGTCCCGATTTATGCCGCAATGAACTGTTATATAATCCAAACCCTCGCGGCACTGTTCCTCTATGTCGTTAAATATCTCATCCATCGTCATTGAATGGAACGGTCTTTTGTTCGCCAAAAGTTTAGACGCTGTGGCATATATTGGAACAGCACCCATCATAACGGGACAGTTATCCATTAGGACTTTTCTTATTTTCTTAAGATCGCCGCCTGTTGATAGATCCATAACACTGTGAGTACCCGCCTTAAGTGCCGCCTGCATTTTAATGAGTTCTTCTTCTACGTCGGCGTGCCTTTGGCTGGTGCCAATGTTGGCATTAACTTTTGTTGTAAGACCTTTTCCTATTGCAAGGCAATTAAAATTTCTGTTTATGTTCTTTGGAAGAACTATGTTCCCGTCCGCGATACCTTTAGAAATATATTCCGGAGTTACATGAGCGTCGTAAATAGATGCTTTTTTTACTTCCGGAGTTATTATTCCTTTTCTCGCGGATTCG
>JAZDEK010000102.1:0-3252 GCA_043808895.1 Pseudomonadota bacterium | reverse complement strand
ATGATGGTATTCTTTAAAAAAGATAGATTAACAGAGATGCCATTTGGTCCGTTCATTGGCGCCGCGGCCTTAATTTATTACTTTTTAAGTGAAGGCGGGTTCTTTAAATGAAGTGGTGGATAATAGGCGTACTTCTTTTCGCGGTAATAGTGGTATATTCAATACCCACAATAAACGAGGCTGTGATAGAAAAGAAAGTTATTAAGACCGCAAGAATAGTGGCGACCGATATTATAAACGCGCGTCTCAAGGCCGTTCAAACAAAACAGGCATACGGGATAATTTTTATAAAAACCCCAACGCCGGCGTATAAAATATTTATAGATATTGACTGGGACGGAATATTCGACGGTGAAGATAAATTGGTAAAAGAGGTTTTTTTATCGTCAATAGAAAAGGGCGTTATATATTCCAAAATGTTCGACGACAAAGGAGTTGTCCTAAAAGATGATACCTTTGTTTTTGGTGTGGAAAAACAAAACTCCGGCGACAGCCAGTTCTTTATATATGATAAAGACGAACAAAAGCAGCGGGCCCAAAACGCCATCCGTGTTTACATAGATCCAGCCAGTGAAAACGTAAAACTCCTCATAGTAAAAGAGCTCACCAAAGACGGTGATCTTGTGTTCGATGAACTCTGATCATTAATTTTAAAACCAGACTTTGTTTCTGTACGATTCTTTTAGGTCGTCTATGTATTCAAGTGTTTTGTTGAGGTTGATAATAAATATTTCATAATCCTCTGGAGCAAAGCCCAAAAGCTTCATCACGTTCTCTTTAGGCATAGTTTTTAATTGGCGTAATTTATCCACATGCTTTTTAACGAACCTTGATACACCGAACTCGTCCAGCATTTCAAAACCGATAAAGTCGTTGGGTTTTAAAACAGCCCCGTTATCAAGGGAAAATAGCCTTGCTGTTTTTCCTGTTACCTTAAAATGTAAGTTGCCGCCTGGGAAACGGTCGCTGTTACCTATCACAGCGTCTAAGAGCATTATGGAGCTCATATCACGCGTCATTTGGTCAAGGTAGCCGGTGCCGGACATACAACCCTTTGGTTCAATAAGCTGTGTGCATTGTTCTATTGTATACGGTTTGTGCGGCGCGCGCGGCGACGTTACCTTTATATATTTGTACACGGGATGAAGTTTAAAACCTTGTTTCGAACCCAGTGGCTTATAAAATTGTATATCTGTGATCCATGTTTTCAGAGCGCCGTAAAGATCTTTTCCGGTTTCGATGTTCCTATTGATCTCTTCAAGAAGTATTTTTCGGTTTTCCTCTTTTTTTGGAACGGAGTAAGCAACAGCATCCAACATTGTTTTTACTTTTGCCTGTGTGGAGGGAGTCATGAAAACAATTACGGTCGGTGGATAAAGCTCGCCTATGCCAACGAACTCGGCAAGTTTATACGCGGTGAATTCCCCCTTGTAGAATGTGCTGCCGCTTGTGGGTTTGAATACAGCGACCTTTTTACCCTTGTCGTCCATAACTTTTATTATTATTGAGCGTCCCTGTAGCTCGCCCATAAGCCCAAGTTTGGCACTATTGATATCAACAGCGTGTAGGGTAGAAAACAAAGATATTAGTAACGAAAAAAACATCAACTATAAATTTTGAGACGCCTGCCCTTGAATATTACGCTTCTGCTTTTCAGGTTGTTCCACTTCATTATATCGTTGACGCTGACGCCGTATCTACTGGATATTGACCAAAGGCTTTCTCCCGGCCTTACGACGTGAACTTTATATGAAGGTGTTCCGGCGGCAACCACAGTCTCTTTTGTGCACGTTAGTTTCAATCTCTGTCCTGCGAGTATTTGATATCTTTGCACGGTTGGGTTACAGTCTTTTATGTCTTCTACGCTGAGGCTATATTTCTTTCCTATGCCCTCAAGAGTGTCCCCGTATTTTACGCGATAAGTTCTTGGAATTTTTGTTTCTGTATCTTGTTCGACCTTGGATGGTCTGACTACCGTTGCTGCCGAGGCTGGCGCAGGTGCGTTCGCCGCTACCACAGTTGCAGCCGCCGCCGATATCTCCTTGGCTGCCTCTTTGTTCTCGGCCTTTGCAATTTGAGTTGCTCTCTCGCAATTTATTCTTAATCTTTGACCAACGCCAATGGTTGAGCCGTGTATCCTTTCGTTACAGTATTTTAGATCACTGATAGTGGTTCCGAATCTATCCGCGATCTTTGAGAGGTTGTCGCCTCTTTTAACAATGTAGGTCTCTGTCCCTGAACTTGCTGCATAACCGGACGCCGCGCCGGTGGGTCTGCTGGGCTTTGCTCCTCGCCTGAATTTATCCATTGCGACGAGTTTATTGACATCTTCCGCTACAACAGGTGCGCCGCTGGAAGGTCCGTTATACGCGAAGCCGAACTTTCTGTAATTTTCCGCGACTATTACGGCGGCTATATATTTAGGGACGTAGTTCATTGTTTCTTCAGGTAGAGCGTTTTTGGCGGCTAACTCCCAAAAACTTCGTTCACGGTGTTTTAGTATAGCGTTCCTTATTCTTCCCTCGCCGGCGTTGTAAGACGCTATGGCAAGATACCAAGAACCGTAAATGTTATATAGATCTTTTAAGTACGCCGCTGCGGCGGCGGTGGATTTATACGGATCGTATCTTTCGTCCAAGCCTCTTTTCACCTGAAGTCCGTAAAGGCGCGCGGTGCCTTTCATGAACTGCCAAATTCCTTTTGCGCCTGCGTGTGATCCCGCCCTTTTTACGAACGCGCTTTCTATGAGCGCAAGGTAGAAAAGTTCTTCAGGGACTTCTGAGTTTATCAGAATGTTCTTCATATCTGTTTCGTATTCTTCGGAACGGGTAAGAGCGCGTTGGAACCAGTCAGGATTTTGTTTTGTAAAGTATATTATCCATTTGTTAACAGATTCGTTTATTACACGCGGGACTTTATGCTTTTCGGTGGATGCTCTACGAAGCCCCGTTTCGCCTCCGGATGCCGCGTCTTCATCCAGGTCGGTTTGTTGAATCAATGCTTCTATATTGGGATAGTCTCCATTTCCATTTTTAGAGGACGTTCTTTTGCTGCCTGTTGTTGAGCATGACATAACGGCTAGCGTGGTTATGACGCATGCTATGGTGAGTCTCTTCATAGTGAAGAGTATATTGGAAAAGCCGGCGATGGCAACATATTTTAGCCCGGTGGATTTGGGGTTGACAGGGTGCTGTAAGGTCTATAAAACACGTTGGTAATTAGTGACGAAAGGGTCGCGGGGTGGAGCAGTCC
>JAZDEK010000101.1:0-4748 GCA_043808895.1 Pseudomonadota bacterium | reverse complement strand
TCTAACTCCGGGAATATTGTCGCTTGCGTCCCCAATAATGGAAAGATAATCCAGCACATGTTTTGGCTCAACGCCAAGTTTTTCCACAACTCCAGCGATGTTGTATGTTTTATTTTTCAATGTATCTATCATCATGGTCTTTTCATTCACAAGCTGCATTAGATCTTTATCGCCTGAAATTATATCCACGCTGTATCCGTGTTTTTCTGCCAATTTTGTGTATGTGGCGATTATGTCATCAGCCTCTACGCCGTGAACCCTCACGCTTTTAATGTTCATGGCAGTAATGAGTTGCTCTATGTAAGGAACTTGGAGTTTTAATTCATCGGGCATAGCCTCGCGGTTGGCTTTATATTCGGGGAACATTTTTTTTCTGAACGTTTCTTCTTTTGAATCAAGCGCAATAACTATGTGCTCGGGTTTATAGATGCTGAGAGTGTTTTTTATCATTTTCAGGAAACCGAACACAGCGTTCGTTGGAAAACCTTTTGAGTTAGTAAGGTTTGGAATGCCAAAAAAAGCCCTGAATATGTAGGAGCTTCCGTCTATTATAAAGAGTTTTCTCTCGTTCATTTATGTTTCGGATTCGGGAGTGTCAGCGTCTCCGTTGGCGGATTCCCTTTTTAACTCCCTTACTGATACAACACGGGTCCCTGCAAGAATATCGCCCAGCCTGTAACCTGATTCAAGGTTGTATATCAAATATGCCTCGAATATCAAAAGAGGTATGCCGACAAGGAACATCAGTATCCAGCCTATCATCGGTATTACGGCGAATATCGCGAACAAACCGATAGAAATATTTCTCATGGCGGAATCTTTCCACGTTAAAGGGATTTTCTCGTCCGGGAATTTTATAACTTTTAATCCTATTATTGTTTTACCTACGGACGCGCCGCCGTTAAACCCATCGTGAAAGAAAGCGTATGCTATTGCCCCCAAAGCGCCTACGGGATACCACAGTACGCTTAGTATCAGCGCTATTACCGCTATAAGAATAAGATCCAGCCCCTTAGCCATGTAACGGTCTACGGCGTGGACTTTTGGATATTTTGAGTTGTGAACGGAGAAATCAGCCATGCGGGGAATATAGTATAAGCGGCCTACTTTGTCATTAGTATTTTATCCATGAGCTCTATAACGATGTGTCCCGCAAAGATGTGTGTTTCCTGTATTCTAGGCGATGTTGCGGCGCGTTCAACATTGAGTATTATATCAGCCATTTTTTCCGCCATGATCTTGCCGCCGTTATTTCCGGTGAGAGCTATGGTTTTCATGCCCATCTCTTTTGCTTTTTTGAGCGCTTTTATAACGTTCGGGGAGTTGCCGCTGGTGGATATCCCAAAAGCGACATCCTTTGCGTTCCCCAGCGCCTCAATTTGTCTTGAGAATATATCGTCAAAACTTAGATCGTTCGCGATGGACGTAATTGTGGACGTGTCTGTAGTGAGCGCGAGGGCAGGGAGGGCTTTTCTTTGTGTTAAGAGTTTGTTAACGTGCTCCGCCGCCAAATGCTGGCAGTCCGCGGCGCTTCCGCCGTTACCAAAGTAGAGTATCTTTCCGCCGTTTTTGGTGACTGCGGCAAAAAGTTCGGCTGTTTTTACAAGGAGTTCTCTGTTCTTTTCAACGAACGCTTTTTTCGCGTCAGTGGAGCGAACAACCTCGTCGTCTATGTATTTTAATAGTTCATTCATGCCCAATTAACTAACAGAATTATTCGGAGTTGTATATAAAATAATTTATTCTGTGAGCTCGTCGGGGAAATATTCTTATTCCTGCAGAACAGGACTTTTACAATGTTATCATAAATGATAACCATGATGAAACACGCGTGCGTGAAACCCTTACCCAGCAAGGCTTTTAGTAAGGGCCAAATTCACAAAGTTATCATAAATGATAACTTTGTAAAACTACAAAAATAAGGCAGGACTAAATTAGCAGGAGTTCCGGTGCCGCCTGCGGAAAGGCTGCGGCCTCAATATTATTAAATTGGAAACTTCATTGGAACGTGTTAATTTATCGGGAAAGAGGGACACGTAATGAAAGAAAATAGACCATGGGGATATTTTGAGACACTGCTTGAGGGCGACGGTTATAAAGTAAAAAGGATACTTGTAAAACCGGCGCAAAGATTATCGCTTCAGTCGCACCAGAAACGTTCGGAACATTGGACCGTGGTTGTGGGTACAGCTACTATAACGGTAGGCGACAGTGTGAAGGATTACAAACACAACCAATCCGTGTACATTGAGAAAGAACAAAAACACAGAGTGGAAAACAAAACCGCTGCCGACGTACAAATAATAGAAGTCCAATGTGGAACGTATCTTGGAGAGGACGACATTGTGCGTTACGAGGACGATTATAACAGAGGCTGACTTGAAAAAAGAGACCATAAAAAAATACGTCGTAAACAAGAAAGTAAAATTTGACTTTGAAGTTTTAGATAGGTTCGAGGCCGGGATTTGCCTTACGGGACCTGAGGTTAAAGCCATCCGTGAGGGGAGAGCCAGCCTTGCCGACGCATTTGTGCGTGAAAAAAAGGGTGAGCTTTACGTTATGGGTTTGGATATCACAAAATACAGCACCATCGGCTACGCCGCCCACGATCCGTTGAGAGATAAAAAAATCCTCATGCATAAAAGAGAGATACGAAAACTCATAACAAAAATAGCCGAGAAAGGTTTAAGTCTTATTGCAACGTCGGTGTACCCGAAAGGCAAATACATCAAAATAGAGCTCGCGTTAGTCCGCGGTAAGAAAACCCACGACAAGCGCGAAGAATTAAAACGCCGTGCAGAAAAACGCGACATGGATAGAGCATTTAAGAAGAAATAACGCGCGGCCAAATCGGTATTAATAATTTATTTTTGAAAGGTCTACTTCAACACCGCTGTCGGTGAGAGTATATTTTTTGGCGAGAGGATTTTGAAACGCATTGCTATCGGCTATTACATCCTGAATATTTATAAGTTTAACTTTGTATCCACGTGAGCCTATTCTCCACGCTGTGTAACTTTCAGCAAATACATCGCCCGGTTGGCTTACGCCAAGTATATCGCCCGGATTTCCGCCTTCACTTGTGACTAAATTGGTTATAGGAGAATTATCCTCACCCATAACGCCGTCCCTGTTCTTTGAACCGCGGAATATGTACGCGTCTTTGTTCGAGAGTTTTGTTATGTAATTCAATACGTCGTTTGACGGCTGCCCAGCCAGCGGCTTGTACGGGATTATATAACGAGAAACTTCAAACTCACTTACAGCCATTGTATGTGCAAAAGCTTTTTCCATCTGGCTGTGTTTTGGTGTAGTTCTCGTCGTGAACGGCTGTATGTCCCATTCTTTTTTGTCTTGTGACGGCTCAGGATATTTAAAAACGTAAACCCTATAGTCTTGACCGTCAGCAGCGGTTTTTCTGTCATTCACAGCGCTTAATTGTGTCAACGCTCCACCTTTATATTTTTCAAGGTAACCCTCGTAATTATCTACTTTTGGACCGGATACGGTGGGAATGGATTTAGTGCCAAAGGAGCTCCATGCGATTACAGAATTTCTGTTCCCAAGCGGGTGGATCTTTTTCTGATCGTTGTCGTAGTAGTCTGAGTCTGTAGTTGCTGTGCTAAATCCATCGTCTTTATCTTTATTATTTTGTAGAGTGTAACCTCTGAACCGCCCCTCAGCGCCGTAAGTTATGGCGTATGCCTTCGTGTGTGTGTCGCCGGATGAAAAGTCCTGGTCTGTAGGCGGAACTGCAGAGGCATATTCGTTCTTGCTCATGCTCATCTTTACTCCAAGTTCGCTAGTGTCTTTAATCATTATCGAAAAATTAGGATGAACTTTTGATGAACCTAAACCGGTGCCTTTAAACGGATAAAGCGGGTCGAGTCCATTATCTTTACACGCGGTTTGATTTTGAGCGTTGTATAGGTCTTCACAGTTGTCGTTGATAAAAGGCCCGATCCTGCTTCCAAATGGCCTTGCTGCTGCTACGGCGACTAAGTATTGTTTTTGCGAGGTTGAACTATCACCAAAAAATACGTTGAAAGGTATATGTGTTGTGTCGGCTACGCCCACCACAGTGTAGTAAGTCATGACCCTATTATCTTTTGCAACACCGACGGGAAACCTGTTTACAGTCTGGGGTGTGGACATGCCAAAAGTATACGAACCGCTTGAACCTTCGACTGTAATATACCTTACAAAAAACGCAACATCGTGGTTGTCTAGTCTGAGGTATGGTCCATTAAATTCTTGACAGTCTCCTCCACCTCCACAACCTCCTGCCATTGTGTCTTGTGCTCCGCCTGCTGAAGAACTTTTTGCCGGGACAAGGTGATAAAGTTTTGCCCCGTTTGACGTAACGGTAAAAAGATTTCTTCTGAAAGTATCGTATGCGGCGTTATGGATAGGATTTTTTTGTGCGGTTGTTTGCGTTATGTCTAAGGGCTGACCGGACGCGGTAGGTGCCGAACCACTCAGGCTTGTCCAACCGTTTATTACTTTTGCCGCAACACTTATGGGGGCATTCTTAAAAATAACGGGGCTTCCGTCTTTGAGCAGCGCCCATCTTCCGGAGGTATTGGATGCCTGTCCTATTTTTATATCTCCAAAATGGACTCCCCGTATTCTAGTCTGCAGATGTCTGTAATCGTGTAGCATCCAACCAATTAATCTTCTGTTGTAGTTGTGAATAAACGGAGGTTTTTGGTAGTTACCAAAATTATTTCCATAACTGTCGTGAACCT
>JAZDEK010000100.1:0-6253 GCA_043808895.1 Pseudomonadota bacterium | reverse complement strand
GCCGGCGGTCGCGTAAACATCCTGTCTTCTCTTTACACCACTGAACGTATTGAACGCTTTTTTCACTTTTTCTATATCGATCCCTATTTCCTGCGATAGCGCTATTACGGCCGTAGCGTTCATGATGTTGTGGAGCCCGGGCATATTGATGGTGAATTTATTCACTGTGTCCTTATTTACGACCTCGAATTCAAGTTTTGGTTCAACTCCGGTTTTAAGATCACCGGGCAGCACCTTTGCGTTTTTAGCGCAGAAGTCGGACTTAACATTTGGTGTCGATGATGCCGAAAACGAAATAGTTCTGCATTTAGCGTTGCCGATAATGTCTAATATATTTTTGTCCTGTGCGTTGTATATTATTACGCCGTCCTTAGGCATGCTCGTTATAAGTTTTGTGAAAGACCTTTTTATGCTTTCAAGGTCGGGGAATATATCGGCGTGGTCGAACTCGATGCAATTTATTATCAAGTATTTTGGGTTGTAGTGGAAGAATTTCGCGCCCTTGTCAAAAAAAGCGGTGTCGTATTCGTCGCCCTCTATTACAAAATGATCTCCGAGGGCTTCTCTCCCCATTACATCAAAATCTTTTGGTACACCGCCGACAAAAAAACCTGGTTTAAGGCCCGCGGTCTCAAGCACCCATGCCGCCATGAATGATGTTGTTGTTTTTCCGTGAGTGCCCGTTACAACAATTGTCTGTTTGTCCTCAAAAAAGAATGTCCTTAACGCTTGAGGCATTGAGTAATATTTAACACCCTTATTTATCAGATACTGCGCCTCAGGATTATCGCGTCTGACGACATTTCCTATAACAGCCATGTCCGGGAGTTTTTTTAGATTTTCCTCGCTGTAACCCTGAAGTATTTTTATTCCAGCGTTCTCAAGTTGCGTGCTCATTGGCGGGTATATACTGGAATCGGAGCCCGTGACGTTATAACCTTTATTTTTTAACATAATGGCGAGGTTTCCCATCCCGGTGCCGCATATGCCGACTATGTAGATAGTCTTCATTTCAGTATTTCTCCCATTATAGCGTCGTGGAGTTTTGGGCGGAGGGTGGTGAATTTATCGGTTTCGCCCCCGAATTTTATTGAATCAGGAGAGATACTCCTGTTGGAAAGGATCGTGACCAGAATATCTTTTTCCATATCGATCCATATTGATGTACCGGTGAAGCCCGTAATGCCGACTGAGTTCTTTGAGAATAATGTTCCGGACGAACTGTTCTTAGGCGTGGGATAATGCCAGCCGTAAGCCCATTCAGAGCCGTCGCTGCTTTTTTCAAAAAGCATTTTATGTTCGTTAAAAACATGAATGGCCGTGAGTGATGTGTGTTTTGCCGTGCCGAATAATCCGGCGTGCCCCGATATTCCTCCAAGGGCGAAACAATTCTCGTCGTTAACCTCTCCAGTGAGCTGTTTTTTTCTTATATCGCTGTAACCGGTGCTTACGATCCTCTCATTTGTTGGAAGATATTTTATTCTCTTTAGTTCAAGGGGGCCTATAATGTGCTCGAAAAGATAATCCAGTTTTTTATCCGCTACTATTTCAAGTATTTCGCCTAGCAAGATGTAGCCAAGGTCGGAGTAAACATGTTTTGTTCCGGGTTTGTAACTTAAGCCCCTTGAACGCAGGAACATATATGCGTCGCTTCTGCTTTTTGAGACCTTGTATATCGGGAACCACGCCTCAAGCCCGGATGAGTGGTTCAGTAACTGTGCCATAGTTATATCGGACAGTTCTTTATTGAAACTTATCGCGTACTCGTCGTAGATCTCGGATATCTTTGTATCAAGACTGAGAATATTCTTTTCGAACAGCAATGAACATAAAACAGCGGTGCACAGGGGTTTTGTCAAAGAAGCGAGGTCAAAAAGGTACTCTTCCGTGATCTCAGGTTGTTTCTTTTCGCTGCTGTCAAACAGGGGAGTGCCTTCATAAACAGACAATATGTTGTTATCTTTTTTATAAACTTCTATTGCTATAGCTGAAAATATTTTGTTTTTATGCGCGTCACTGATAAGTGCTTTTAGCTCTTTCATTTTATTTTAGATATAGATGAGATTGTTTTATTACGGACTTCCCGCCCAGCGGCAAAACAAAATCAAATCCTCCATGCCCGGCATTGATACCATAGATAACTGGTACGTCCAATATTTTAGCGATCCTGGTCACTGGGGCTTTCCATGTCTGATGTCCAGCGTCGCAGTTCTTCATTGAGCCCACAGCGATAGCTTTTATCCTTTTTATTATCCCGGCCTGCAAAAGTTGTGTAAGCATCCTGTCTATTTTGTACGGAGGCTCATTAACATCCTCGATGAACAGAATATGCCCGTCCAGCTTTTTTAAATATTTTGTGCCGACAAGGCTTGTGATGACAGAAAGACAACCTCCGAAAAATCTTCCGGCGATCACGTTGTTCTTGGTTTTCACAAGATGTTTTATTTTTATGTCCGTTGCAGGAACGATTTTTTTTGCGAGGTTATGATTGTTGACGTTAGGTCCATAGAAACACTTTTTGCCGTATTTTGTGTATAAAAAGCAGAACAGCGCTGTTATATCGCTGCAGCCGACGAATTTCTTGTTCTTTATGTAGGGAGCGATGTTGTGTTTGTCTAGCATTGGCAGCAGCTGCGCCATCCCGTATCCGCCTCTTGCGAACATAATAACATCAGTTTTTTTATCCTTAATTGCGTCGATAATATCTGCAGATCTTTCTTTTAGCGTACCCGCGAATGTGCCGTCTTTTTTAAATATGTTATTAGAACAACGTACGACCGCGCCACTGTTCTCCAGTGTTCTTACTCCGGCTTTAAAGTTCTTCATAGTCGCTTTAAAGTGTGACGACGGTGCGGTTATTGTTATCGTTGTCTTTTTCATAATTAAAGATTATATGTCTTTTAGGCGTGAAATGAAACATCTCTTATTGAATGAACATCTTAAATCCTTGTTCGGAGAAAGGGTGCAAAAGTTGCCCGTTGACCCCGGTTTTATATGCCCAAATAGATCAGGCGGCAAAGACGGTTGTATCTTTTGTGATGATGCCGGGTCTGCAGCCACGTGGCTGCAAAAGGGCATGAGCATTGCTGAGCAGCTTAAAAAGAGCGCCGGAATAGCACAGCGTCGTTATAACACAAAAAAGTACATCGTCTATTTTCAAGCTTACACCAGCACAGCATCCGACCCACAAACTTTAAGAAAGATGTACGACCAGGCCTTGCTGTTCCCGGGTGTAGTCGGGATTGCCATATCCACCCGCCCGGACGCTATTAGTGATGATGTGTTAAAGCTCATAAAAGAATATTCTCAGAAAACACACTTATGGGTCGAGCTTGGCGCGCAGTCTATGCATCAAAAAAGTCTTGAATGGATGAAAAGAGGGCACGACGTTAACGTTTTCACGGATGCTGTAAAAAGGCTGAAAAACGAAAAAATAAATGTGGTTGGGCACATAATATTCGGTCTTCCTACTGAAACAAAACAGGAAATAATGGAGTCTTTTAAGCTCTTCTTGGATACGGGAATAAACGGATACAAAATACACGCCTTACATATTATAAAGGGGACCCCCCTTCATGAGCGTTATATAAAAGATAAATTTAAACTGCTTGAGATGGACGAGTATATAGAACTTGTAAGAAACGCGCTTTCTGTTACACCATATGGAGTTGTGATACACAGGCTTACGGGCGAGGTATCGGAAGAAAGGCTTGTCGCGCCAAAGTGGGTGCTTAATAAGAACGAAATATTAAGGAGGGCTCTTGCATAAACTTTTATCTTTTATGTGCGGGCTGGTGTTGGGCTGTATTAACTGGTTCGTACTTTACAAACTGTACAGACATTCTTTTGCGGAGCGCAAGAAACGGCTGTTGATAGCGTTCTTTACGGCGCTTAAAGCCATCACGCTGTTCGGCCTCTTGTACATAGTTATTGTTGTCATCAGATTTAATGTGTTGTATGTAGTCGTTGGCCTTATTGTATCGCTGATAATTATGAATGTTGTGGCCTTTAGATTCAGGGACAGAGGGGACAGTTAGTGAACGAACACCCTTTTACATGGTTCAGCTTAATACCGGCTCTTGAGAAATATACAACGCACCAGTACATCCATATGCTGACGGCAACGTTCGTTGGTATTATATGCGTTATTATCGCTGTTATTATGTACGGCAAACTTAAAAGAATAAAGAACCCCGAGATCCCTGACGCGAAATTCAACATGCGGAATATTTTTGAGATCATTTCTCAGATGCTTTTTTCTCTCGCCAGGGACACAATGGGCGAGGGTAACGCGATAAAATTCTTCCCCGCTCTGGCGGCGGTCTTTACTTTTATCTTTCTTAACAATCTTATAGGCCTTATTCCAGGGTTCTTGCCTGCGACGGATAATATAAACACCACATTCGCGTGCGGGATATTTATATTCGTTTATTACAATTACATCGGATTTAAAGAGCACGGCATAGGTTATATAAAACATTTTTTCGGCCCTATAATCTGGCTCGCTCCTTTAATGTTCCCCATAGAACTAATAAGTAACGCCGTAAGGCCTTTCTCTCTGGGCCTTCGTCTTTTCGGCAACATGACCGGCGACCATTTGGTGCTAAGCATATTCACCAACCTCACGCCCATAGGTGTTCCCGTCATATTTTTGGGGCTGGGGCTTTTTATAAGTTTCTTTCAGGCCTTGATATTTGTCGTTTTATCGATGATATATTTAACGTTGGCTTTATCGCATGAATAAAAATTTAAGGAGGATAATGATGAAGGTTTTAAAAAGATTAGGACAGGCAGCGGTAGGATTTTTTATACTGTCAGTTCCGGCAATGGCAGAGAGCGTGGCTCCAGCTGCAACAGACGATAAGGCGTGGCTTAAGATGGCGGCAGCCGGATTGACCATTGCTCTGGCAGCGGTCGGCGGTGCGATAGGACAAGGCAAAACAGCATCATCCGCGTTAGAGGCTATAGGCAGGAACCCAAGCGCGCAGAACAAGATATTTGTTCCAATGATAGTAGCGCTTGCTCTTATAGAGTCTCTTGTTATTTACGCTCTCGTCGTAGTATTCGCTAAAATGTAAATAGGCTTAGGTCTTTGCCCTTAAAATCATTGTAGGTTATAGGGATGTAATCCGAGTTTTTAAGGGCGGAGATAAATTCCTTTTCTGTTCTTATTTCATTCTTAAATAGGGTCAGACATTTCCCTATATCCGCTATTTGGTGCGCGTCTGAACCGCCGGTTGCTTTGTATCCATTTTCTTTGGCGTATTTTATCGCGGCAAGATTTTCTTCTGTGCTATTTTTTCCGTTCATTCCTTCCATGATCTTAACACCGTGGAATTTTTTATATTCAGTATCATAATGGGTGACAGTGTAATCCCTGAAAGGATGTGGCCATATGGCTACACCTCCAAATTCACTAACCGCTTTTATAACTTTCTCAACGGACGGTAAAAGATCCATGTTCGATCTAAGTTCTTTCCAGAAATCTTTTGTCAAACCGAATATGATCAATTCGCTGTTACTTGTATCGATCTCCACGCCTCTTATTAAAAGAGGTTTTTTATCCGCATTCTTAAGGCTTTCTACACCAATGTTCTCTTCAAAAACATTGTGATCCGTTATGCATACTATATCGAGCCCTATTTTTTCCGCGCGCTGCAAAAGAGCCGCTGGCGTAATTGAACTGTCGGCGCTGTAAGTGGTATGTATGTGGATATCGGCTACTGTCATGGCCTTGTATTAGCACGAGGATAATGACAATGCAATTGACGTATCATATTGATTGTCGGATAAGGGGGCTATGACGTCGAATTTTAGACAGTTCCTAATGTTGCGGTTTTTAAGGGACAGTGAGGACCGTTTTTCACTAACATCGCTTTTTGGCGTGTTCGGGGTTTTTGCCGGAGTGTTCGCGATCATTACGGTCATGTCTGTAATGTACGGCTTTGAGGAACAGCTTATAAAAAAACTTATCGGCACACAACCTCACGTGTATATAACAGATGAGACATCTCCGTCCTCAATGAATAAGTGGTCGGAAGTTGTAAGTAAAATTTTGTCATCACCTGATCTAAAAAAACAGATAACAGTTGTTTCACCGTTCGTTGAATCAGAAGCGATAATATATTTTAACGAAGTTACTGTGGGAGCGGTGGTTTTTGGAGCATCCAAACAACTCTTTGCAAAGATGAATATAACCGCCCCTGAACACAGACAGACTGTGTTCGGAGAACAACTTGGTTTTACGAACAGG
>JAZDEK010000099.1:0-3510 GCA_043808895.1 Pseudomonadota bacterium | reverse complement strand
GACTTCTTCTTTTTGCGCCTTTATATAAATGACCTTGTCGTGGATAGGTTTTTTATTTTGGTTTATATAATCTATGAAACTTACTATTCCGCCCTCATAGACGAACTCAACCTCTTTGTCGTTTTTCTCGTCGATAAGTTTAATTTTAAGGCCCTTGTTAAGGAACGCCATCTCTCTTAGGCGTTTGCTTAAAATATCTGAGGATATCTCGTGCACTTCAAATATCGTGGAGTCTGCTTTAAATGTTATTTTTGTACCATTCTTGTCGCTGACGCCTGTTTCAGCAAGCGGGGCTTCCGGAGCTCCTCGACGATAAACTTGAGTAAAAAGTTTTTTGTCGCGGCGTATCTCAAGTTTTAGGACTTCAGACAAGGCGTTAACACAGCTTAGGCCGACTCCGTGAAGTCCGCCTGAGACTTTATAACTTGATGTGTCAAATTTTCCGCCCGAATGAAGTTTTGTAAGAACGATCTCAGCGGCGGAAACTCCCGAATCTTCGTGCATGTCGGTTGGAATACCACGACCGTCGTCTTCCACCGTAACGCTGTCATCGGCGTGTATGATAACACTGATATTACTGCAGGCTCCGGCAAGGTGTTCATCCACGCTGTTGTCTATAAGTTCAAAAACAAGATGATGGAGCCCGCGCTGCGCGGTGTCTCCTATGTACATCCCCGGTCTTTTTCTTACAGCCTCTAATCCGTCCAGAACTTTTATGTTTTGCGCACCGTAATCTTCCTGCGTATGGTTAACCATCTATGACGCTCCCGCTCCTCACTGTGATAAACTTTACACTATCAGAAAAGAGGCGCCTAAACAAGTTATTATCAACCGAAGTTGATATAATTTGTATGTCTTCTTTTTTAATAATTTCAACAAGTTGACAAAGACGCTGTTCATCAAGAAAAGCGCTCACATCATCATACAAAAAAACGGGCTTTTTCCCACTCACTTTTTTGATGAACCTGACCTTTGCCACCTTAAATAAAAAGGCGATAAGTTTTGCCTGCCCCGTCGAGACAACTCGTTTTGCATCCTTTCCATTGAGATACACTTCTATCCTATCCCTGTGCGGTCCTGAATTCGTTACGCCTCTTTGCTCGTCTATTTTAACGTCGCTGTATAGTTTCCTTACTATTTCATCTTTTGTATATCCGGCAGATGGTTTGTATGAAAAGGTGACCCTGCTCTTGTCGTTAAAAAAGAGCCCAAATGCCTGATCAAAATATTCTTGCATCAATCCTATCGACTCAATCCTTTTACTTATTATCCTTTCTCCAGATGTCGCTATAAGCGTGTCCCAGAGTTTGTAATTGCCTCGCTGTTTGATCGCCGCGTTCCTGCTCTTTAATGCTTTGTTATAGTAAATTACGTCTTCAATGTGGCGTGTGTCCATAAAGTAAACCGCTCTATCAAAGAACTTCCTTCTCTCTGAATCATCGCCAAGTATCAGTTCATACGAGCTTGGATTATAAGATAAAATTCTCAGCCTTGATATAACATCGCGAACACTGCCGAGTTTGTTCCCGTCGATAAAGAACGTTCGCGCGCCTTTTTTAATGTCGTACCCTGTTTTGTAGTCCCCTATTTCGTCGCTGACGGACATTGTGACAGACGCGTTGTCTTGTCCGTGAGTTACCCAATCGTTTATGCCGCCTGTTCTAAAAGGTCTTATATTTGTCGCGAGATAAATACTCTCCAGGATATTGGTTTTGCCTTGAGCATTCTCGCCGGAGAAACACACGAACGGAGCGTCCGTGTTAACATCCGCGTGCTTTATGTTCCTGAAATGAGATATTCTTAGTCGCTGTATCCTGGACACAGAGTCACTATATCCTCATCGGCATTACAACGTAGCAGACATTGGTGTCTTCTTTGTCCGGTTTTATTAGCACCGGGCTTAAAGGATCTCCCATGTTGAAATTAAGAACCTCGTCGTGGGACGATGAAAGTATGTCCATTACGTACCTTGAGTTAAATTTTATCTCCATGGACGTTTTTGAATAATCTATTTCTATCTCTTCTGTGGCCTCTCCACTTTCAGGTGATCTTGAACTTAAAAGAAGCGCTCCCTGGTTTATATTAAAGAGCACTGTTTTTGATTTTATCGTCGACATTAAAGAGACCCTTCTTAACGCAGAAAGCAATTCATCCCTTTTAACCCTGAATTGTTTATCGTTCGTGGTCGGAACAACTCGAGAATATTCCGGATATTCCAGGTCCATTTCTTTCGCGAATACTATCGCGTTGTCGGCGTACATATAGAAATATCCGTTATCGACCATAATGGAAACCTCTTTTGATGTATCCATTATTTTCCTTAACTCATAGGCTCCTTTTCTTGGAAGAAGTATCCCTTTCCCGGCCCCTATGGCGTCAAGATCGCAGATCGAGTCATCAACCATTCCAAGCCTATGTCCGTCGGTGGACACAAATCTAAGTGTTCCTTTATTCGCTCCATTGTCTATGAATATGCTGTTCAGGTGATATTTTGTCTCGTCGGTGGACGCGCAAAAAAGAACTTTGTCCATCATGCCAATAAGCTTTGAGCTTTCAACCGTGGTCTTTGGGGATTTGCTTGGAAGATGGACCTTTGGAAAATCCGCTGCCGGAAGTGTCAAAACTTTAAATTCCGCTTTTCCGCCTTTTATCTTAAGATTATTGTCCTCTGTTTCCACATCCAGCATACCGGCCGGCATTTCTTTACAAATGTCGTAAAGATTTTTCGCGGATGCCGTGGTCTTTCCTTTTTCAACGACCTCAGCCTCAAAAGTTGTTAATACCCCTACTTCCATATTCGTGGAGAGTATTGAAACATTTTTTCCTTCAACTGATATCAGTGCGTTAGATAATATTGGTACTGTTGTTTTTCTCTCACCGACGCCTTGCACCTTGGCGAGTTCCTTTACCAATACATCCCTATTTACTGTAAATTTCATTTTTCCCCCTCCGTCATGTTAATTAATAATGCGACAAGGATTAATGCCACACTATTTTGTTTTTTTCAATCAGTGAATGCTCGGTCCAAAAGATTTCTAATACTATTTATTATGCATTAAAGAGTTTATTACAACTAGTATATTCCGTTGTCCTGCGGATAACTATTAAACTAGTTGAAACCATTTAATTTTAGATGGTAGCCGGCCTGTTCATTTGATGTTGATGAACGGCGTACATAATGAAAAGAACAGTATTTTCGGCACGGCATGAACAGACGGATGGGTATAAAATAGTTTAACCAACAACTGCCCCATCCCTTAGCTCGATCCTTTTGTGGCCGATTTCCGCGAGCATTGGGTTGTGGGTAACAAGAACGATCGTGATATTCCTTTTCCTGTTGAGATCCAAAAACAAGGTTTTTATTTCCTCAGAACGTTTACTGTCAAGATTACCGGTTGGTTCATCCGCAAGAAGCACAACAGGGTTGTTAACGAGCGCTCTTACAATAGCGACCCTTTGCATTTCTCCGCCTGACAATTGTGAAGGAAGATGGTCTTTGCGTCCTGCTAT
>JAZDEK010000098.1:0-2672 GCA_043808895.1 Pseudomonadota bacterium | reverse complement strand
TATCAATAAAACTTACGCTTATGGATGAATAGTTATCCTTACTGGTCGCTAAGATCAACCCGGGGAAAGACTCCTTAAGACTTATATAACTCAATTGTCTCAAAGCGTCGTTCTCTTCGTCCTCGTTGAGATCAGGAGTTTCATCTTTATTTAGGAATATCTCAAAATTTAGTACAGTGAAGGCGTCAACGTCGGAACTTAAAGCGTCATTATTTGGATAAAGGTTTAAAAAATTTCTTAGCGCGCCGGAGTAAAGTTTCTTTCTCTTTAATAGTTTTCTTATACTGGATATCTTTTCCGAGTTAGGTTCGTCTTTGGCCAGAATGTCCCGGATGTTTTCCTTTACTTCGGATAGTTGTTTAAGGACGAAGTGGTTATTGATCTGTACAACTTCCTTTTCGTTTAGATCTAAAAATGAAGACAAGACGCTCCAATCCATATCGTGAAGTTCAACAATGCCTGAGTAACAAACAGTCCCCATCCTTGTTGGCAACTGATCTTTTAACGCTGCAACCAGTTGTTCATAGTAAGCGTAGATAACGGATACGACCTTTTCCGTTTCTTCCGGAGTGTGATTACAGTTCACAAGTATTGATGCGAAGAAAATGGGTTTTGTGTAACTTGTGTAAAAATATGTTATCTTCAGTCCGTCTTCATCGGATACTACGATCCCATAATCCTTTTTATTTTGAGCTCTTATATCCGAGCTTTCAAGAGCTATTAAAAACGTGAGTGCTTTTTCTTTTTCTACATCTGAATCTACGATCACACTTTCTGCATCCATGCTTAGTGCGATATCTGAACTTAGTTGCTTTATCTCAGCAACCGTTTTTTGCTGGGCGAATAACGGCGTGTTTACCATCAGGGCGATAATTAAGGGCAGTGTTCTAATCATATTTCCCCTTACTTGATCTACTATATTGCAAGAAGCACTCCAAACCTAAGATACTGAAAGTACTAGAATAAGTCAATGATTTAATGTCTAACAAATAGACAATGTCGCCAAAGTGACTAAAGTTTGATGACCCCGCCGCCTAACACCACATCTTCATTATAGAAAACAGCCGCCTGGCCCGAGGTTATGGCGCGCTGGGGTTCGTCAAATTTTACACGCACACTGCTGCCGTTTGGAATTAAAATTGCGGAAGATTCTTTCTGTTGCTGACGGATCTTTGCGTTTGCTTTTAAAGATTTTTTTAATTCCGGTATTGCTATCCAATTTACATTTGTTGCCGTAAATTCATTTGAGAAGAGTTCGCTTTCAGGTCCCATTACAATTACATTTTTTCCCGCGTCTATTTTAATAACGTACAATATGCCGCTATTGCCACCGCTAACTCCGAGTCCTTTTCTTTGTCCGATGGTGTAATGGATTATGCCTTTATGGTGCCCAAGTTTTTTGCCGTTCATATCAACAAAGTCGCCTGGCTTAATATCTTTTTTGTTGAACAGTACTGAGTAATCATCAGCCTCTAAGAAATTCTGGCTCTCGTTCTTGTCCGCAACTTCGGCAAAACCCATTTTTCTTGCAAGCTCTTTGATCTCTGTTTTTGTTTTTTCTCCGAGCGGGAAAATTAACTGCTTTAGTTGTTCCTGTTTTAGATGGGATAGAAAATATGACTGGTCTTTTTTTCCATCCACAGCTTTCTTTAAAATGTGCCTTTTTGTTCTGTCGTCGTAGTTTAATCTCACATAGTGGCCTGTGGCAAAGCGTTCAAACTCTATTCCGGAGATCTTTGCCTGTTCTATTAGCGCACCAAATTTTATTCTTTGATTGCACATAACGCAAGGGTTTGGAGTTTTCCCGCAGATGTATTCGTTACAGAAATAATTAAGCACTTTATCTTTATATTCCTTTTTTAAGTCGACTACGTAATGTTTTATGCCCAGTTTGGCGCATATTCTTTTTGCGGATTCTATGTCGTGCTTTTCTCCAGGGCCGTAACATCCGGATTTGCCAAGATCGGGGATGTTAACAGAATCGTCCCATATGGACATGGTTAAGCCAACAACATCGTTCCCCTGTTCCTTAAGGATGCAGGCGGCTATTGTGGAATCAACTCCGCCGCTCATGCCGACGGCGATTTTCATTTATCATCTTCCTTTTCAACAAGGCCGAGGCGCGTGACGTTGTATATGCCTGATATCTTTTTGAGCGCGGAAATTATTTTATTTAACTGCGAGATATCGCTTATAGTCACATCAAATATACAGACGGCTCTTTTCTGTTCGTTTGTTTTTATGTCCGCGGAAAGAACGTTTGAGCCGTTCTCGGCGAAGATCTTGCTCATCTTGGCCAAAAGTCCAGACGTGTCTGTTGTTTCAACTTTTATCCTGGTTATTCTTTCCGCCTTTGTTCCCTTCTCCCATTCTACGTCGATAACTCTTTCTTTATCTATTTCAAGGATCTTTGGACAACTTTTTCTGTGGATTGTTATCCCGCGTCCGCGGGTAATAAAACCTATTATTGGTTCTCCCTGAACGGGGGTGCAGCACTTTGCGAACCTTACCAAAAGGTCGTCCACACCTCTCACTTTTATAACGCTTTTCCCGGAGCGCACAGATCGTGCCGCTTTTTGAACTATTTCCTGGAATATGGATTTTTTTCTTTCCTTTTCTTCACCAACAGTCGGGTCTATTATTTTAATTACGTCGCGGGGAACTATTCTCCC
>JAZDEK010000097.1:0-3335 GCA_043808895.1 Pseudomonadota bacterium | reverse complement strand
AAGTGGCAAGAAAACTATCGACAAAGGGCAGGCCGGAGCGCTTTTAGAGCGTGTTAAAAAACTCTTACTAAAAACGGGATTTATTGATAATAGGGATGAAAAGCGCACGGTCGCAAAGCTTCAAAGTATTATAAAAAGGCTGTCGACAAGCGACGTAAGGCTTTTACACTCAATAATTAGATGTGCCGGAGAGGATAAAAAATGAGTACTTGGAAAGATCGATTCTTTAAACCCGAAGAGATAGCGCAGATGGAAGCTGTGTTTAACGAGAGATTCTTCTCTTTTTTAAAGAACGACGAGAACATCTACTTTGAGGGATATTTCAGCGAGCAGACGTGTTACATAACCGTTACACTTAAGAACCAGGATGAAACGTATTATTATCCATTTGAAACGGCTCTTCCGATGAACGAAAATCCCAACACCAGCGAGGAAGAAGCAAAAATTACGCTCCTTGATTTTACAGGAGAGTATTTTAACGAGTTCTTTACAAACGAGAGGGGAACTCTTATACCAATAGAATGGACGTTGTATAAAGAGGACGGCAAAAATATTTACGCGCGTGGACAGGTACTAAATAAAAAACTTGAAGATATGGCCGAGGAGGTCTTGAATGGGGCACATGATGAGGGTGACAGCACTAAGAACAGGTAATCTTGTAATAGTCGACGGTGACATATACAGGGTACACGCGGTTGAACACAGAACGCCCGGAAAGGGAAACGCGTGCATGCAGACAAAATTAAGGAGCATAAAAACAGGGAATCTTATTGATAAACGTTTTCTTTCCAACGAAAAGGTTGAGCGTGCCGAGCTTGATAACATAAAGATGGAGTTCCTATACAAGGACGACACAGGTTATATCTTCATGAACACTGAGAACTATGAACAGCTGCATTTAAGCGAGGATGTTATAGGTGAGGGTGTAGGATTTTTGCTACCGAACACACAGGTGCAGGTGGAATTTTACGACAATAAACCGGTAGGAATAGAATTTAAGCTGAACGTGGTCTTAAAGGTGGTGGATACAGAGCCATTTATGAAACGGGCCACAGCATCGGCGCAAACAAAACCGGCTACACTTGAAACCGGACTTAAAATAATTGTTCCAGGATTTGTAGCCGTAGGGGAACTTGTAAAGGTTAACACGGAAACTACGGAGTATGTTTCACGGGCTGACAGCTACGATGAATAGATCCCGCTTTTTATTCTTAGTGTTGGCGACGTTATTTTTCACACTGCTTGCGTTCGCTTTCTTCTGGGCACGTTACACTTTCTTAAAAAAACTCAACATAGACTATTACCTTATGCGTGCATGGGGGAAAACCCTTACATATATATACGGTATAAAGCGCGAAATAGTTATTGACGAGAACTCGGACACCAACAGCGTCGGTATCTACATCGCTCCTCACTCAAGTTTTTGGGACATAATAATCCTTGGCTCTGAGCTGAAAGGTTTTTTTGTAAGCAAAAAAGAGGTCGTCAAATGGCCTGTAATAGGGCTCGGCGCGAAGTTCGTGAGGACCGTTTTTATAGATAGGGCGAAGGGAGTCTCGTCGCTAAAGGCGCTCCAAAATGCCGGCAAAAGAACTTTTGACTCAGGACACTCTCTTATAATGTTCCCGGAGGGTACAAGGTCATATGAACACATGCAGAATATAAAACCCGGCCCTTTTCATCTTTCCGTTACCACCGGAAAACCTATTAAGCCTATAATAATTAAATACACACCGAGGGAAAATATAGTTCCTAGAAGAAAAGGCAACTTTGTAATGGAACTCGTTGCACAATCCGTAAGCGCGCCCGGAACAGTGGCCACGGTGGAATTAATGCAGGATATTTATCCGGATGATTTTAACTCTGTGGACGAATTTAAGGAACATGTGAGAAAAATTATGGATGAACGCTATAACGCAGGCAACTGTTCCCTGTAAGTTTCTCGATCTCGTTATCCATTATCTTAATATCGTTTATCCCTATCAACCTTTGTTTCTCCTCACCCTTTCTACTTATGAAAATATAGGTAGGGGAACCGAACACCTCAAGCTCATATATCAGTGAGTAGAATTGTATGTCATCCATGTTGATCGTCCTGAACTCAACAAGTTTATCTCCGCAGCTGTCGATCAATTTTCCCATTACTGGCACCATCTCTTTACATTCCTCGCAGTCCTCGGAAACGAAGGAAACAACAAGCGGTAGATTTGTCGGCATCATGAGTTTATTCTTCTGGAGCGGTTCTGCTTTGCTGTAGGACGCGTATCTTAGTCCTTGTGAGAACAAACTGAACGAGAAAATTATAAGTATGAGGCCAAGTATTTTCTGGAGCGCGACAAGAAGATACATATTATTGCGTGAGAAATTGAGGAGTTTTTTGTAAAAGAAAGTGGATATTATAAGAGGAGTTGATACTCCCGCGCCGAACATGAAAAGTTTTACACCGCCGCTCAATGTAGATGCGCTTGTTGACGATACATAAGTTAAGATACTTCCAAGCACAGCACCTATGCACGGCGACCAAGTGGCCGCGAAAAGAACACCTATAACAAAAGCGCTAAGTAACCCGAACTTTCCTCTTACGCCTTTAAGGGATATTGAGTACGTCCTGTCCAGAAGCGGAATGTTTATAAGGCCTATGAATTTTAACGCGAGTAAAAGTATTATTACTCCGGCGATCATATTGATAGCCGGTTTATTGGATAATATATTCGATGACAGCCCTCCGGCGCCCAAACCGAGCAGTGTGAAAACAGCCGTGAATCCCAGACAGAACAGCAGCCCCTTCAATATAAGTTTTCCGCCGCTCATCTGACTGTCGCCGTTCTCTCCAGTAAATACTGAAAAATAAACCGGGATTATGGGGAGTAAGCAGGGCGAGAAGAAACTTAAAACCCCGGATACATATATTGTTAACAGGCTCATGTCGTAATTTTAACGCTTTATTCAATTATTCGCCACTCTTTATATGTGTAATAGGGTTTTCAGGCGGCAGCATAATTGCAGATAGGGTTTGTATGATATTTTTGATCCTGCTTTTAAGTGTGTTCCCTGCGTACTCTTTTGACACGCTCCAGAGTATGAACGTTATATATACGGGAGACAGTATTAGGATAGATGGCACCGACGTAAAAAAAGTTGCCGTCACCAACGGCAGGGTCATAAAGGTGGTGAAACAAGAGGGGCGAGTACTGGTCATAAACGCGAAAGCAAAGGGCAGCGCCTATCTTCATGTGTGGTACAGGGATAAAAAAGACGCTGTAAAATACGGGTTCTCTGTCATATCGGCGAGCGTTTATAAAAAGGTCTCAGAACTTAAAGAAGCTCTCAAGGGT
>JAZDEK010000096.1:0-8741 GCA_043808895.1 Pseudomonadota bacterium | reverse complement strand
ATCGTTGGAGTGTTTGCCAAGGGCGCTGTAACCATCCTCACCTGTGGGACTGAAAATATTAACATTACCAAACCCGTGTTTTTGAAGTGTGAGTTTAAAATATGGAGCGTATTGCCCAAAACGGCATGGGCCATTCGATATCGGCATAAAAAAGTATGTATCATCCGGATTAAAATCATTTGAAAGAACGACTTTCATGAAATCGCCTATGGTAACTTTTTCAGGCAGACATTCCTCGCCGCTGGTGTATTTTGCCCCGAGTTCCATTGTCCTTGAGTCTGAATGTAGATTCGGTATTGCGTTTATGCCAAAAGCCTTGAACGCGGAACACAATAATCTGGACGCCGCATAATCCATCCCAGGAACATGAAGATTTTTTCCTTCAAGAGAAATACTCACGACATCACCCCTGTTGAAGATAAAACACCTGTATTAACGTGTTTTGTTTTTTTAAATACACCTTTGCTGTCAAGGTACGCCTCACAGCGTGTTAACATTCCGGCGTCGTTACCGTGACCGTCGAATTGAAGAGTAAGATACGATTTTCCGAACGCCGTAGGCGCAAAATGTTTTATATAGGAATCAGGACCGCACTGGAAGTTCGTAAGATATATCACCTGAAGTTTTTTATTGCTGCGTATCTGTTTAAGTGTCGCAAGTATTCTTCTTCCGTACGCCCAGAACATATTCTTATTCACGTCGTCTATATCGTCGTTCTCAAGTTCTATCATATCTATCGGCACTACGTTCACGCCGTATAGGTCCCTGAGCTTTGACGCAAGATTAAGATTAAGCCCCTTGTCGTTAACGTTGTACGGGCGACCGATTATCACAACGCCCTCTCTTCCACTCTTTTCTATATCAGCAAGGGCTTCTTCGTACAGAGAGAACAGCGACTTCCTGAATTTATTAAGTTCGTCCTTGGATTTGTAATAAGCTTTGCGAATATCGTCCCTTTTCAGCCACGAGAATTTTTTCCGCACCTCTTTTTCTATATCCCTGATGACGAATTCATCGCCTTCGCGAAGTTCTATTTTTGGAACAATAAATTTATCTTCAGCGGATTTAAATCTCTTGTTACCTTTAATAACCGATGCCAGCGTTTGTCCCCAAAGACAGAAATACGTTTGTTTTCTGCCGACGGATTTCTTTTTTTCGCCCTTATCCTTGGCGCCACACTCGGAAGTTATCATCTGCGGGATGAATATATAGTCGGTTTTTTTATCCATAAGATTTAAAACGTGTCCGTGCGCGACTTTTATCGGGAAACACGGCTCGGCCACGGCGGATTCTATGCCTCGTTTAGTGATGCTTTTATTCGTCTGGTCGGACAACACCATGTTAAAACCAAGTTCGCCCCAGAACGTCGCCCAGAACGGGAGCCTGTCGTAAAAATACATTGCCCTTGGGAAGCCTATAGTTTTTTTACGCGCCGTTTTTTCATCAGCACCTTTTTCGCTGTGATATTTTTTGTAAGCTTCAAATAAAAGAGCGTCCCTTTCTTTGAACAGATCTTTTGTAACGGGTTTTAGGCCTGTCTTTACCGCCTTCCTGAATTTCTCGGAGCATTTGTCGCCCCAATATGTTTTTCTGTCCTCGACGGAGAATTCCTGAATGTCGCACTGATTTGAGCACGAGGTACAGGAAAATTCCCTGAGGGAATAATCTATGTTCTCTATATCATAACCTCTGAACGTGGTCTGTTTCCCGACGCGTTCAAAATTCTCTTTTGCCACCAGTGCCATACCCACAGCACCCATAACTCCGTTATGAGGAGGAACTATTATCCTTTTGTTCAATACTTTTGAGAACGCGGCTGCAACAGCGTCGTTATATGCCGTACCGCCCTGGAAATAGATGATCCTACCGATACGCCTACCCCTCACGACCCTGTTAAGATAATTATGCACAACAGAGTATGAAAGCCCCGCTATAAGGTCGCTCAATTCAGCGCCTTTCTGCTGATAATTGTTGAGATCTTTTTCTATGAATACCGTGCATCTTTCACCAAGGTTTATTGGTTTTTGGGATGACAGCGCACGTTCGGAGAATTCTCCCTTTATTTGCACGCCAAGTTTTTCCGCCTGCTCTTGCAAAAAAGAGCCTGTGCCTGCGGAACACGCTTCGTTCATATGAAATTCAACTACCACTCCTTTTTCCAGGCTGATAAATTTTGAATCCTGTCCGCCTATCTCAAAAATGGTGTCAACATCCTCGTTAAAATATTTCTTACTTATAAAAGAGGAACCTGTTTTGTGAGCGGTTATCTCATCCTTTATAACATCAGCGCCCAAAAGTTCGCCTATAAGTTCTCTTCCCGAGCCTGTGGTACCAACACCTTTAATTACTATTTTATTCCCGAGTTCTTTCTTTATTTCTTTTAAGCCATCGCCTACAACTTCAATAGGACGCCCCGACGTCATAAGATAAATTTCTTTCACAACATTCCCGTCCGTATCCGTTACAACGAGATTTGTACTGACGGAGCCTATATCTATTCCCAAGAACGCGTCTATTTTATCTTTGCCTTTTGGGAATTCATATTTTGGGACATCGTTCCTTAAAAGAACGACCTGGTTCATGTCCAAAGGTTTGTACGCGGGAAATATATCCTCAATGTTCCCCGACGTCTTCATATCTATCACATTAGGCGCTGTACGGTTCATTTCATATATGGCCGAACCCATCGTTTCAATATATTCGGGATATTCAGGCACTATAAAATCGTCGTCACTAAGTCCAAATATTTCTTTTAAAGACGCTGTAACAGCTTTATTAAGCGCAACACCTCCGACAAAAGCGACGGGCGTTGAGAATTCCTTTCCCTTTAAAAGATTACCCTTGAAGTTGATAGCTATCGCGCCGCAAAGGCCTTTTAAAATTTCCGACGGTGTGTAACCTTTCTGTTGAGCGTGTATCATGTCGGATTTCGCAAATACCGAACAGCGTCCTGCGATAACGGCTTTTCGTTCGGCGTTCAGTGCCAGATCGCCCACGTCCTCGATCTTATACATCAGTCTTGTGGCCTGTTGGTCTAAGAAAGAGCCTGTACCGGCGGCGCAGTCGCCGTTGGTTTCATAATCCGTTATTAATCCATCATGCAGTCCAAGATATTTTGAGTTCTCTCCGCCTATCTCAAAAATAGAACGGATGTTTGGATACAGAGCTTTAAAACTCTCGGCCATTGCTTTAAACTCAGTAATATATTTTAGACCAAGATATACACCAACGAACTTTGATCCGGAACCTGTGAGAGTGACTCCCTTTACACAACCATTTGGCAGATCATGTTTTACTTTTTCTATAAGCTCCCTGCAAACCTCTCGCGGACGCCCTTCAACTCTGACCGTATCAAGAACAAATATTTTTGAGTTTTTGTACTGATAATTCGTCCAGCGGTATCCCGAATTTGATGACACAAGTTTATCAATATGCTTCCAAAGGTCTTTGTGCGCCAACCCGGAAAGTTTAACCGAGAGGGAGCCTATATCTATGCCGAGAAAAACACTCATGCCGACCGGTATATTGAGTGGTATTGCTTATATCAATACCCATAATCTTGAATGGCTGGCGATTTACATTAAATGGTGGTATTTTCGCAGTGAATGAATTGGAGGATCTATGGATAACTTCAAGTTTTATCTGCCGGTAACCATATTTTTTGGCGATAGTGAGTTCGCGAAAGTAAAAAGAGCGGCAAAAGAGTTGGGCTCGCGCGCTCTTATAATAACCGGACAGGGTTCTGTTAAAAAACATGGCTACCTAGAGAGATTGGAAAAATATCTGGACGAAGAAAAGATATATCACGAGGTTTTTGAGGGAATAGAACCAAATCCAAGGAACACAACTATAAATAAAGCCGGTGAACACGCGCGAAAAATGAAAGCAGATATGTTGATAGCCCTGGGCGGCGGAAGCGTTATGGACGCTACAAAGGGAGCTGCCATTGTAGCAAAGAGCGGCGATGATGTTTGGGATTACTGCGGTGTGAGCGGAAGAAAAACAAAAAAAGTTTCTGAGGCACTTCCTATAATATGTATCCCCACTCTTGCGGCAACAGGTTCTGAAGTTAACATTGGCGCTGTAATAACGAACACTCAAACAAAATTAAAATCGGCCATCCATGACGATAAAGTAATGCCAAGATTCGCGATAATAGACCCCGCGCTTACAGCTACAGTTCCCGTTAGTTATCTTGTGGACGGAGCGGTTGATATAATTTGCCATTGTTTGGAAACATACTTATCGAACAAAAAAGATTTTCTTATCCCGGATTATTTAACTCTTGGATTAATTAGAACTGTTAAGATATCCATAGAACGCGCGTTGGAAAACCCAAAAGACCAGGCACCAAGACGAGACTTACTATGGGCGTCCAGCATGGCGATGATGAAACCTTTCAGCGGTAGGAACGGCTCCTGGCCGATGCACGAAATTGAGCACGGCATAAGCGGCATTTACGACATCTCGCACGGTTTTGGTTTGGCGTTAGTTATGCCAGCAGTTCTAAGATTTAATAAGAACCATAACCCTGAACGCATTAATAGAATGATAGGATTTTTGCTGCATGAAAAAACAGATTTTTATAGCAACGCCGATAGAGCTATTGATGATCTTACAATTTGGCTGGAAAAAATTGGTGCATTAAGACCAAGCGACATGGATAAATTAAAGCACATGGACGTAGAGCTTGTCACAAACTCCATATTAGAAACCTACGGCAGCGGGGAGAAAGGCAAAGAGCATATAGATGGTGTCGCACCAATGTACAGGAATGACATAAAAATTATTTTAAAAACAATAACTGTATAACCTATTTTTGCTTTTGGTCTATTGGATGCGTTTTATGCTTCTCTATAAACATATTTCTCGTGGATTGCCGTTGCCCTTTTAGTACTTTTACATCAGCATAACTAACCGCAAATTTTGAAGTATTATAATTTATAGGCTCGTTATCTGATATAACCCCATCAACCGAACACTTTTTTACTGTTAATATGCAAATATCTTCATTTGGATAGCCGACATAAACAAGCCAACCATCACTATGCTTGGTTTCAGGCGAGTGTTCAATCGAAGAATCAGCTTCCGTCTTTACTATCACTACACAATTTTTATAACTGTAATCATCTACTGCACAATAAATATGCCCCGTAATATAACCGTGGCATGGCCCTGGAATTGCAGACTTCAGTGTCTTTTCTTGACCGTAAGATGAATTAACTAAAAATGCCCCAAATGTTAACAACGTTAAAGCAAATTTCATAGAACCTCCCATAACAAACCAGATACTTTCTTTAATGTGTAAATTTTACCCCCCCCGTGAAAAGTCAAGCTCTGCGCCATACGCATCAGTAATATCGCTGTAATAAAAGATAATTATTGCAAAAACAGGAAGGCCACGTTGTTTTTGAAATATGAGCACTTATCCACTTAAAATTACTAGCGAAATACCTTTACGGGTTATAAATGTATCCGACTTTTTTGCAGCAGAATGCAGAAAAGTCTTGACTATTTTGCAACAGAGTGCATAATAGTCATTATGGAAAGGAAGCAAAAGAACAGCATAGTAAGAGACCTTAATAAAAAGATGGTCTTTTTGATCGGGCCAAGACAGGTTGGAAAAACATGGTTGGCAAAAGACATCGCGAAAAATTTTAAGAACAGTGTTTATTTGAATTGGGACGAATCAGAAGACAGGAAGATCATTCTTCAAAAAAATTGGAGAACTGATACAGACCTCATGATCTTTGATGAGATACATAAAATGCCCCAATGGAAGAATTATCTTAAAGGTCTATACGACACAAAAGAGCCAAAATTAAAAATATTAGTAACAGGGAGCGCGAGGCTGGAAACTTTTCGTCAAAGTGGGGATTCTTTGGCCGGAAGATATTTTAAGCACAGGCTACATCCAATAAGCCTTACCGAATTAAATAACCCTACTCAGGACGACGTGAATAAATTAATAGAGCGCGGCGGATTTCCTGAGCCCTTCCTTGCCGCAGACCCTTTGGACGTTCAGCGTTGGAGATCTCTATATATAGATGGATTGATACGAACTGATATTTTGGATTTTGAAAAAATACACGACTTTAAGGCTATACAATTGGTATTTGAACTCTTAAGAAAAAGGATCGGCTCCCCTATCTCATATTCCTCTATCGCTGAAGACGTTCAAATATCACCACATACGGTAAAAAAATATATCCAGATATTTGAATCTTTATACATAATTTTTCGCGTAACCCCATATTCTAAGAACATCGCCAGGTCGCTGTTAAAAGAACCAAAGATATACTTCTACGACACAGGGTTGGTAAAAGCCGATGACGGGATCAAGTTTGAGAATTTTGTGGCGGTAAGTTTGTTAAAACAACTTCATCTTATGGAAGATCTGGAGGGAAAAACCACGGCGCTGCATTACATTAAGACAAAAGAGGAAAAAGAGATCGATTTTTGCGTAGCCATAGAGAATAAACCCGTAGTGATAATAGAGGCAAAGCTCTCTGAGAAAAAAATTATCCCTGAATTAAAATATTTTAACGAGAAAAACAAAATTAGAGCGGTTCAACTTGTGAAAGAATTACGAACGGAACAAAATATAGACAAAGTAGAATTAAGAAATGCGCTCAAGTTCTTAAAAGAACTGTATTTTACAAATTAAAGAACATGGACGTTGAGCTCGTCACAGACTTAATATTGGAAACCTACGGCGACGGAGAGAAAGACGAAGGGTTCATTAATGGTGTCGCGCCGATGTATAAGGGAGACGTCAGAACTGTTTTATCTTCTGTACTGGTTGCTGGTAATTAACAGGTATTGCAAACTCGTTTATTGTTTTAGTAAAAGGATTGATCTTTATTTCTACAAAACCTACTCCCGGTTTATACAAGAATTGTCTACTTATTGCTTCCACTGGAACGTCACCAGCAGATAGGTACGATTCTCCATTTCGTGTGAATATTATTTTATGGATGTTATTGTCCACCTTTATGCTGGTTTTTAGATAAGAGACAAGGATTGATCCGCCTTGTTTATTACCAGCCATCCTTTCAAGACCGTAGCCTGCTGCTGCTACAGGATCCTTGATGGCACAAATATCATAAGAACAGCTCATCCCAACGTTACCAAAACCACCCATATCAAATTCTTTCCTCGGGATCTTCACTTTAGAGATCTCAAGACCTTTTTCTGCAATATTAAACAGTGATGCGTCGTTGGTTATCACCATGCCTCTTGCAACCTCGTTATTGGCTAACGGAGGAAGCGCTTCGGCGGATTTCATAAAAGCGGCTTTTTGAGCAGAAGCCGTAGGTTTAATAACAGAGAACTTGAACTTATCTAGAACACTCGCTGCCTTTATTTCTGAAATAACCGGGCACGTCTGTTTTATTCTGACACCTTGAGCCAGATACCCAGCGGGTAGAACCTCTACGGGCACAGCCGTGGAGTAAGTTAAGTACGCAAATGTTTCAACGGCTGTATTGATGCATGTAAGGATTTCTTCATTGGGATAAGGAAGGGGTTTGCCCAAAAGCTGAGCTGCTGCATTCTTTACAGCGTGTGACGGTGAATAAATACCTATTTGATTATTAAGAGAACCGGAAGAATTATATATGTTGGCAACAAGGTCTGCTCTTTTTTGTTCAGCCAGGAAAACAACTATAGCGATCATCTTAGTATCAAAGTACTCTCTATTCTCATTAACTTTTAGGTTCGGGACAATAGGATCTCCTTTAGTCACGCAATCTTCACAATAACTTAAACCGACTATACTGGCAAGCGCGTCTTGTGAAAGTTTGCCGTTAATCCTCTGCAGAGAATCCACAGCAATAGACGAGAGAGGACTCAACACATCCGCAAGAGCAACTTCTTTTATCGCATTAACGCCTTTTTGCCCAATAACACCCTCGCCGTAAGCGACGCCTATACTTTTTAATACGTACACAAAGCTTATTACCTTGTGCTCCGACTGCCTATCGTATTGCTGGGCAGGAGTTCCTGAGAAGAAAATATCGGTCAAAAACATTTCAACATCATTTTGTTTTTGAGCTTTCACAACTTTTTTTGCGTCCTCAAGTTTGGTAGTTATGGCAGCTGTTAAATTGGGGACTTTTGCCAGAACTATTGCTTGAGAGAATATTTTTGTTTGCACATTTTTATCTTCTAACAACAAACCTAAAGATTGTGTAAGGACTGACCTCCTGAACGACGTCATGTCGGGATCGTTTATAAGCGCATCAACCGTCTTGCTAAAATAGTTGGGATCATTTTTAGCTATACCCACCTCTTTAGTGCAAGAACTATAAAAATCACTTTGGACTTTCGCGTCTTTTCGCCAACCTTCGGTTTGTGCAGCCACTTGATCTTGCGTTACATTTGAGGAGAATTGTCCTATCTTATATTTCTCCTGACCATAAGTGCTGGAGCCTATCATTAAAAGTGTAATAATTAATAAGCGCGTCACGGTCTACTCTCCATGACAATACTTATCGGATAAATTTATTTAAACTTAAGCCCTGTTTATGTTTAAAATAGTCCTATTATATCAGGTGTTTATATGTTAAAAATCGCCTTCAGCTCTTTGGCCTTTGAGCGTGACACCGGTATATCTGTGTCCTTAACGTCTTCAATCCTCAATAAAAGTGAACCCGAGTCCTCTTGTTTTATTTCGCGAACTTTTTTAAGGTTAACAATGTAACCCCTGTGTGTGCGGCAGAATATTTTTTTATCGAGTT
>JAZDEK010000095.1:0-6232 GCA_043808895.1 Pseudomonadota bacterium | reverse complement strand
TGGTAGCGCCGGTGTAAAAAGGGGCCATTTCTGCCGGAATAAGGTGGACCATGGGGCCAGCGGAAAGTATTTTTATGAGGATCAGATAAAGCAATGTACGGCTGGTCTGTTTAAGATGATGAAGTTTTTTGAACCAGCGATGGTATAGCACTAATTTACGGAGAGGCTACTTTCTCCGTTGGTTTTGTTTTTGCAGTTTTCTATAACTGTCCCCCTCGATATAAAAGACTTCAGCAGTAGTGACCATGCGATCTACAATGGCGTGAGCTATAGCATCACTTGCAAAGATCTTATTGTATTCACCGAAGGGTATGTTTGTTGTGGCTATGGTTCCGTAATGCATGTCATGCCGATGCGATATAACTTGGAAGAATAAATTGCTCGCTATTGAGTCTAAGCTGACATATCCGAGTTCATCTATGATAAGGACTTTTGGTTTTCTATATTGTCTTAAAGCAGTCTCTAAAGAATAACTTTTTTGGGCAGTGGTAAGACGATTAACCATGGCTGATGCTGTGGTAAAGAGGACAGAAATTTGTTTTTGGCAGGCAGCATATCCCAACGCTCTTGCAAGATGTGTTTTACCAAGACCGGCAGTTCCAACGAATATAGCATTCGGTAGATTGTCGTCACTGATGGATGTGATTAGTTCTCGATATTTCTTTTCTATCTGTTTTGTAAACTTGTTGTAAGCAAAATTAAAAGAGTCTGCCGTCTGAACTTGAACAAAGGCAGCTCCCCGTATTCGTGACTGGATCAGATTTGTTTTTCTTTGTGTTTGTTCCGCTTCCAACCATTTTGTTACGTGCTTAAAGAGGAGTTCCTGTTCTGTCGGTAATAGTTGCGATAGGTCTTGTTTTAATACTTCACCAAAATACTTTAGTTTTAATGTATTGAGCAGGGAAAATATATATTCTTGGGTATGTGCCATAAACTATTCCTCCTCGACCGAGTTAATGATAAATTCGTCGTAAGTTCTTAGGTCTGCTGTTGCCACGCCACGGTTAAGTGCTTCACGGTTAAATGATATAGGCGCTGGTGCGATTTTCTCATTGTTGCTTTGTAACAACAGTTCAAGGTTAGAACTGCCTATGACGCCCTTTGACAGAAGTTCACTACAGGCTGAGTTTAATGCCGTATGCCCGTAGATAGTTGCCAGTGCAAGAAGATGATTAACCTCGGTACGTAGGGAACGATTCCCTGATTGGATGTATTCCATGTAGCGGGCAACATCTTGCCCTATAGCTCGCAGGGACGATAATCGCCATGAGTCACGACCATCAGCTGGTTTTCTATCCCTAAGACCAGCAGAATATGTTTCTTTGCTTATGACCTGATACTTGCCGTAACATCGATTGTGACTCGCCACTTGTTTATCGTGGTAAAACACTTTCAACTGTTGGTCATCTACCCGTACTGTAACGGTCATACCAGTCAACGTCCACGGTACGTTGTAGCGGTTGGTCTCATACCGGAGCTGGAACTGATGGGAAACGACAGCAGAAAAAACTTCGTCTGTGTCGTATGGTACAGGGTTCATTGGTAAAAGTTTTTGTTTTTCTTCGCTTTCAAAATGCAGAACAGGAACTTTTCTTGTCACTCTATGTTCTCTTCTATTTGCTACTTCGTCCAACCACTTACTAGACTGTAAACAAATGTCATCAAAATCACTGAAACTACGTCCAGACCAGAAACCTGAGCGCACATATTTTACACCGTCCTCCACTCGGCCTTTCTCATTACCTCTGGCTGGATTACATGCATGAGGACGTATCCCATGATGAGCCATATAAGTCCTAAAGCGGGCATTAAACTTTACCATCTTATCCAGTCGCTCTGTTACAGCGGAAGTAAGGTTGTCATACCAACATTCTTTGGGAATTTTATTATCAAAAAATCTGAACCCGTTTTCATGGCAGCGAATAAAATCTTCGAACTTCTCTCCACGTGTAAACTCAACATAAAGCAATCGGCTGTAACACAAGACCATCACAAAACAATGGATCTTGCCGTCGCCAAACACATCTCCAAATTCTCCCCAATCAACCTGTGCGCATTCGCCAGATAGAAACTCTATCTCCCAAAAGGCTTCTCTTCTCCACACCGGCGTATCTCTAATCTCCGATACATATTCCTGAAGTATTGTTCTTCCTCCCAAGTATCCCCGTTCACGGATACGAGAAAGTATTGTAGAGCCTGGAACACCAGCTCGTACCTGCTCTTGAATAAAGTCCCTGTACGGCGACAAAAGCGATTCTTTATTACGCTTTTGTTCAGTTCGAACTCCCCTGCGTCTGATCACTCGGGTTACACTCTTCCGATCAACTCCAATCATCCTCGCTATTGCTCGTATCTGCATCTTCTGGCTGTAATACAATGTTAAAATCTCGGCCTGTTGTTCTATCGTCAGCATAAGAGATCCTCCTTATGCTGCAGATATTACCCGCCCAAAGACACTTTGCGCCATCTCGTCTTGTATCTCATACGCCTTTTTAGTCCCGACAACCCAGTTCCCGCAAGGGGAACGACTTACAGACAGTATCTCATCTTGTATCTCACTTCCCAGCACAATTGCCGGTATCAGTAACTCCCGCTCCCAGTAAGGCTTTGAAGTACGCATCTCATCTTGTATCTCAACAAGACGTTTTGACCGCCAGCGTTTCTGGTAATCAGGATTACGCTTCCGCCAATCCTTAACCTTTACGTATCTGCCTTTAAAATAACCAGGGTTCTTTTGTAACCACTGCCTCTGACTCTTTGCCTTTTGCCGCTTCCGACAATGCTCTCTGCTACATGTCTTCTGCCGACTCTTTACTCTAAGATCTGGCTTAAAATAACGTCCACAGATACTACACCGATAATCTCTTTGTTTTTCTTTCATGGACTAATTCTATATGGATTATCTGAGCTTTTACTTAGTGGTTCCCTTATAAAGGGAAAGATTATAAGAAGATCTATGCTATTAAAGACGATGGCCCCTGTCCCTGTTCATTCCGGCAATATTGGCCCCTTTTTAGACCGGCGCTACCAGTTACACAAAAGGATTAAACGCTCTTGGTTTTTGGATAGGACTTGCGGGCGCGCTTTTTATCGTCGCTGTGCTTTTATCTATTTATCTTAACAGAGTTCTCAGAAAAGACAGAATTATAGCCTAATACTATTTTCTAAGACTTTTCGCTTCATTATAAAGCTTTTTTTCTTCCGCCGTTACAGGCTTAACGACAATTTTGTGCGGAGCAGGGATTGTATGTTTATTAACGTGTATAAATGTCGTGAATCCGTCCACCACCATTTTTTCCATATCCTGGCGGTTAAACACTCTTGTGTAAGTCACAATACTTGTTGTGCCTGCAAAAACCACTCTACTTTCGTAGCAGACAACATCACCTGACTTTGCGGGTTTTAGAAAGTGCATGCCATGAAGTTTTAAACATATCAAATGTTCAGGACGTATTTTTTCGGTCGCCGCAATAAATCCTGATTCAATTAACCACTCAGCACTTCGTCCCGCAAATAATGTGCCGTGATGGTTAAGGTCTTCTGATTTTACCAATCTATATGTCGAGAACGTCCTTAGTCCTTTCATGTTCTCTCCTTTATAACTTTGTTGTCCGCGTCTAATCTTACCACAGTTGGTTTATAATTACGCATCTCTTTTTCGTCTATATGGGCGTACGAGGCTATTATTATCTTGTCACCAGGTTTCGCAAGATGCGCTGCCGCGCCATTCACAAAAAAGTTCCCGCTGCCGGCAGACTCTTTTATTACGTACGTTGAGAAACGGTTACCGTTGGTGACATTATAGACTTCTATTTTCTCGTTAACATACAAACCGCATGACTCAATAATGTCGTACGGAATGCCAAGGCTTCCCTCGTACTCAAGGTCGGCTTTTGTCACCCTCGCCCCGTGAATTTTCGATTTTAAAACTTCTATCATCATAAAAACCTCTTTTATAAGATTATATTGTCTATAAGCCTTATATTATCGCAAAAACAAGCAGCCGTTATTACGTCGCCGTGGCGAGCCTCTTTAACGGGTGTTAAATAATTTGGGTCGACCACTTCTACATATTGAACATCAACATTTTGAGACAATAAATTCAATCCGTGTGATTTTAATTGAGTTACATTCTTGTTCCCTGAATCAAAGTGTTTTTTCATGTTTAAAAGAGCCTTGCTTAACATAAGGGCTCTACTTTTCTGCTCGCCCGAGAGATAATTATTCCTTGAACTCATCGCAAGGCCGTCTGATTCTCTTATTATCGGGCAGCCTATAATTTCTGTTCCAAGATCAAGGATCGCAGCCATGTCTTTTATCAAAATGTACTGCTGATAATCTTTTAAACCAAAGTACGACTTATCAGGCTCTAAAAGTCCTAAAAGTTTGGCAACTACCGTTAAAACACCTGAAAAATGTCCAGGACGGAATTTTCCGCACAGGACTGTACTCTTTTTATTTTCAGAAACAAAAATATTGTTAAGGCCGTCAGGATACATTTCATTAACGTCCGGGGTAAATACAAGATCGCACCCAGCCGCGGTAAGTTTTTTTAGATCATTTTCAAGCGTTCTTGGATATTTATTAAAGTCCTCATTCGGGCCAAATTGCGTCGGGTTAACGAATATACTCGCTGTTGTAATGTTGTTTTCTTTCTTAGAGCGCTCAACAAGAGACACATGCCCTTTATGAAGATTCCCCATCGTAGGAACAAAACCTATGCTTTGGCCGTTACGTTTATAATCGGCGATACATGTTCTGAGTTCACTAATTTTCGATATAACTTTCATTCGTGTAAGCCTCGTTCGCTTTTCTAACTTTTGACGATGCCGATTCTCGTGCGCGTGTTGCTTTTGTTGCCGCCAATTTTTCTATCTCTTTTAATACTTCCGCGGCAATTATTCTCTTTTCCGCTTTTTTAATACGCCTTTTTGTGCCGTTCCTGTTTATTATTGTAACTTCACTTGTTCTTGAGCCCATGGCCTTAACAGGATTAGCGACAATAATATCCATATATTTACTTTTAAGTTTTTTTATAGCGTTCTTCTCCATGTCGCTGGATTCGAGTGCAAAGCCTACCATAAGCTGTCCTGTCTTTTTGCTACTAAGAGCACTAAAGACGTCCACAGATGGTTTTAGTTTTAGAACAATTTCGCCTGTTCCTTTTTTAATCTTATCCTTTTTTGGCTCGTTCTTAAAATCGCAGAGCGCCGCGGCACTTATGTATATGTCCGCATCGTTAAAAATCTCGGTAATGTTCTTAAGAACATCTTCCGTAGTCTCACAAAGTATTATCCTTTCGGCGTAGTATTTTGATTCAGGGAATTTTTCTACAACATCTTTATTGCATACTAACGTTACATTTGCTCCTCGAAGCCATGCCTGTTTAGTAAGCTCAACCCCCATTGTCCCGCTTGAACCGTTCTCTATATAACGGACAGGATCTATGTACGCCTTTGTTGAGCCCGCCGTAACAATAACGTTCTTTGAGTTTAGGGTCTGTTTTGTTATCAGCTTCTCCATGCCGCTAGTTACAACTTCGTAGATCAATTTAACGTCTGGAAGCCTGCCCTTTCCGCTCGTGCCGCAGGCAAGCTCTCCCGATTCCGGTTCGCATACAAAATAACCCCAGCCTTCCAGTTTATTTATGTTCTCGCATACTGCCGGATGATCTAGCATTTTGGCATTCATAGAGGGAAAAACAAAACATGGTTTATCCAAAGCTAGAATTATTGTTGTTAAAAGATCGTCGCAAACTCCGCCACAAATCTTGCCTATTGTATTAGCTGTCGCCGGAGCTATCACCATAACATCCGCCCAATCTGTAAGAGAGATGTGTTCAATATCCCGCGCACGGCTAAAAAGATCGTCGTAGCACCTGTTGTTGCTTACCGTCTCAAGAGTTTGGGGTGTCACAAAATATTTGGCGTTATCAGTTAGTATAGTTTTAACTTCATGACCATTTTTAACGAACATCCTTACAAGTTCAGGCGTTTTGTACGCGGCTATACCGCCTGTTATCCCTAGTAACACTTTCATTGTTTTTTCTCCCTGTTATAAATACTTTTCATCCCTAAAAATATTAAGTCCTCTATGTAAACAAATTCCTTTGAAGACAAACTCTTAAAGAATTCCGCCCCGCCGCCTGTGATAAAGAGCCTTTTATAAATCGAGTCATCTATAGCAGCCTCTATACCTTTAACTATCGTGTTACACGCTCCGGAAAGTATTG
>JAZDEK010000094.1:0-2884 GCA_043808895.1 Pseudomonadota bacterium | reverse complement strand
GGCAAAGCAATGACAATAAGAAGGGAATTGTATATAAAGCAATGGGAACCAGAACCTTATTCACCTTGGGGCATATTGGTTGGTCTTTTATAGAGTTTATTTTTTCGTCGTCAGTAGTTTTATTTTCATTTTCCAAAAGAGCGTTGACTAACACGCATGTATCTAAGTACACTCTGGGGTACGTCATAATAAAAATATTGAAGGTCAGTTTATTAAACGTCCTTCAACTTCTCAAACCTCCGTTCAAGTTCCTTTACACGATCTTCCAGATCCCCGTCCGGTTCCGTTTTCCTCTCTCCCGCCTTTTTGTCGTCCATGCCAAATATCGTAGTCCCGACAAGCAGCGAAAACGTGGCAGCGTTGCGGGAAAGCCAGCCGTCGAAAAAGTTCCTGTCGAATTTCAGGTCTTTGCACTTTTCGGCGAATTCCGGTTTCTGCCGCTGCTTCTCGAAGTGTTCTGCAAAGAAACTGAACATGAAGTCGCGCGATTCTATCTCCTTTTCGGACAAGGTGAGGTTCGCGCCGCAGTCCGGACACCAAGAGCTATCTTTTTTCACGATGTGTTTGACGCAGGACGGGTTGGACATAAATCATCCTTATCTTTTTCCTTTAAACTCTTGATGGTCAATGTAGCTTCGCACATAAAACCTGTCTGTATGATGCTACTACCATGACTGGTCATGCTGCTGGTGGCTGTATTGGTGGTGTTACTGGTGGGATTGATGATGGTGTTACTGGTAATGTTGCTGATAACGTTATCGATGTGCCAATAATAACGCTTAAAAAGCCCAAGTTGTATAGTTTCTTTATTAGGATGCTTTTACGGGCAGCGGCGTTTAGCCCACGGTTCCGCAAGGGATGCTGTCCGTATTTACAACACATTATTTTTTAATTTCTATTTGATCCATGATGCCTTCCAAAGGAATGAAGATATCGGCCTTCTTCATCAGCTCTTTGCTCGTTCTATATGAAAAATTAACCACCTCAACTCTTTTACCAAATTCGTTTTTTACAACATCTACAACGCCCAGATGATCTTTGTCCCCTCCGACAAGAATAGCGGTGTCGTAAACACTTTTAGCAGCATGGCTGATCATATCGATAGCTATTGCCACATCAACACCCTTTTCTTCCGGACGCAGATCATAGAATTTTTTGGCGCACAGCGGACAAGTTATTTCGTCGAATGTTTCTTTGCAATGTAGGCATCTCAGTTTTTTTGGCTTGGTGGGTGTTTTGAGTGGGAAGGTTTTAACCTCGAAACCAGAAAGTTTTAGACCGTCAAAAAATTCAAACTGGCTCTGAGAACCACTCGATGGGTAGGAGCCGTAATAATTTGCACGCAACACGTCTCGTGCCCCTACAAGAACGTTGATCAATTGTTTGTAATCTATACGATAAGATAACCCATTAGATTGGCGTTCTCTGAGACCATGGAATAAGTTAGAGCCATCTATGTAAACCATCAACTTTCCAGAAAACTGACTTGCGAACATTCTACTCGTCTCCTGTGTGTTCAACTTCCTCTGTTTTTGGAAGATCTGGGTGTCTTTTTCGAAGTTCCGTAAGCAAGTCGTCTATAAAACCAACCAATATCTCGTCGTTATCTTTGTATTTTTTTATCATGTTTGCTATCGACCTTATACCAGCATCGTTATCGTTTTTGAAGTCCTCGGCTATCGAATTCGCCAAGATCTTTTTATCTTCCACTTTAGGCGGTTTCAGGGCGTATTTTAGCTGTATTATTTTGAGCCATTTGGATTGTTCAAGAGTGGTTTCTGTTCCATACACAGGAGGACGAGGTGTCGTTACAATGGTTTCGCCTTTCAAAGCCTTGATGAACGCCATCGACTGCATGAACCTGTCGGCAATAAAATTGACGTTTGCGCCCTTTTTGTAATTTTTTCTTAAATGGTCTATAATCAATCCAGGAGACACATTCTTATCTCCGAACCTGTTTGACAAGTCCTTGAGGATAGAGTTCCTTTCGAAGGCTTCTTTAATTGCGTCTGCGCCCCCCATTGCAGCTTTTTCTCCAAGTTCTGTCAGTTTCCAACCGTTTTCGGCTCTTTGAAGGAATCCGTAATCCGTAGACAACATTCCAACAAGCGGTGTTGCGCTTGCTTTTTCCAATGAAAGCGATTTCATAATATCCGAAAACGACACAATGCTGCTACCAAAATTATCGTATAACGTCTTGGTTGTTTTCACGGCTTCTTGCAGATCCTTCCGAGGTATGCCTAAACTCGTGCTTCCCGTTGGTCTGCCACGTTTTTTACCATCGTCTGTCATAAAAATCTATTAGTGTATCAGATTTATATCCTTTGAACGTTCGATAAATCGAATTAATCCATTTATTCATCCCGTGAATAAAGATATAAATCAGAGACTTCAAGAATAAGTGGCAAAAAATGACGGAGGCAGACGCTGCACGTCCCACGCCGAACCATAACCGCGGAGGCGGTATGGCAGATTAGGCGAATGGAACTCGTCTGCCTCCTGATTTGCCTTAAATTTACAACATGGCCAGCGTAGCTTACCACGGCAAAGCGTCCGGCTGTTAACCGGAAGTCCCGGATTCGAATACCGGCGCTGGCCTATCCTTATGATGATAAATATCCTCGCTGAAATAAAAGCGTTATTTAGCGCCTTTTAATTACTTTTGCTTAGATTCGCCCAGTTTCTCCGTTATCGCTTCTTCCACAAGTTCGCTGACAATCTCCAAGCTAACGTAGTCAATCAAGCAACCAGTTTCCTCTTCTCCTCCATCGGCAGGTCTATGCCAAACACGCCGGTTATTTTTCCGATATCCTGATACGATAAGGACCTGTTTTTGACCAGGTCAAGAACTGCCCTGGCTGCTGCCTCTTTCCTGTCAGGCAGA
>JAZDEK010000093.1:0-2888 GCA_043808895.1 Pseudomonadota bacterium | reverse complement strand
ACTAAAGAAATAAACGCTATCTTTTGGCTGATGAAAGACCCATGTATCCCTCCGATAGTTAAAATTAACGACCCTGTACTTGCATCTACCCTTGGAGCCACTCTTGCGACAAAAAGAACATCCGCAGAAAGACTTGCCAAGGGAGTTGACCCTAACGCATTAGTGTTCGAACCATATGCAAACCCGTTTAGGACGTACCCTTTGAGTAATGATTACTTAAAATTTAAGTCGCTGTTTGAAAGGGGCGTTGACTGTTATATCCTTAACACAGGCCACTTTATGGACGTAAAGGTCCAGGCTTCGGACACTCTTAGTTTAATAGAGGCTCTGGCCGAGAAGAAAAAAGACATATTTAAACCGCTGTTTGGCTCATCAAAGATAGAATACGCAACTACAAGCGTAGTGCCGTTGCCTGAAGAAAAATCTTGGCAGCATAATTTTATCTCACAGCTTGATAAGAGGGTGGTCTATATAAATAGCCTTAACGCGAGGAACAAGCTCCCTGATGAAACTAAAGATTCAATTCACAAACTGATATCAGAGATTAAGGCGGTGTAAGATCCTCTTCGTGTCCTTTTATTAAGAGGTTGAAGGTAGCACCCATAACTTTTTGTTCTATTTTGTGTTCTTTACCATCTACGCCTGGATCCGGGAGTTTTATTTTAACAAGATCAGCGGTTGGAACTCCGTTACATTTTGCAGCGGTCTCTTCGCCTTCTATATAGAACACAACTTTAGCTATCTCTTCCGAATTTGATGCGTTCCTTAGAGAAGCGCAGTATGACGCGCCGTATTCGCTGTATCTTCTATGATTAAAGTCCATTCCGTAGTTACATAGATAAAGAGAATCTGCTTCAACATCTTCGGCGCATAGATCTTTTGCGTATGACTCTCTTAAGTATGATCTATAATGACTCGCCTCTATTTGTCCCTGAGTTGGGAATCCAAGATTCGTGCGGACGAAAACCAGATAGCTGTTGTAATCGCTGCTGTAGAGTTTGTAGTATGCTTCATCGTCGATAGTGACTCTAGCCATAACGTTAAACGAAACGCCGTTCACGTTGAAGGTATTTTCACCGGCTTTAAGTTCTATGACCGTAACTGACCCTTGGCCACAAAATTTTTCCATATCTGTTGCATCATCTTGTAGCTTTATGGCGATATTACGTCCGCCTAATGTTCCACAGTACCTGTTTAGTATGTATGTTTTGTTGGAGGGGTAACGATAACGGAACTTGTTAAAGTATATTTCGTTGTCGTATGCCCCTATGCGATTAAACCAATCCCAGCTGTCGTCCAATATGATCTCGTACTTTTTAGTTATGTCTTGAATAGTACTTGGTGTAGCTAACGCAGATTTAGCTTGTTCTAAAGTTAAGGATTTGCTTGTTGGTTGTGTAAAAAGATTTAATGAAAAGGTCGCTGATAAGATCAGTAAAAATATTTTGTTCATTTTGGTACCTCTCTTACATCTTATTTAGTACATCTAACATCATAAATCAAGATAAAAGAGCTTATGTAAATTAGAGCTATTTTTGGCGTATTTGGCAATATCTAAAGCAGTTTACGACATGGTCATTGACCATTCCCACGGCCTGCATATGGGCATATATAATGGTTGAGCCGACAAATTTAAACCCACGTTTTTTAAGATCTTTACTAAAAGCATCGGACTCTTTTGTTGTGGCAGGTATCTGTTTCAGGTTGTCGCGTTTATTCACAATGGCCTTTCCGTTCACGAATTGCCAGCTGTATCTATCAAAAGAGCCGAATTCTTCCTGAATTTTAATGAAAGCTCGTGCGTTGGTTATTGCGGCTCTAATTTTTAGCTCGTTCCGAATAATTCCTGTGTCCTTTTTCAGGCGTTGAACATCTTTTTCGTTCAGCTTTGCAACACGCCGGACATCAAAATCGCAGAATGCTTTTTTATAACCGTCGCGCCTCTTTAATATAGTAAGCCAGCTTAATCCGGCCTGAGCACCCTCTAATATCAAGAATTCAAAAAGTTTTTTATCATCGTGAACAGGAACACCCCATTCTTTGTCGTGATACTTTATGTATACAGGGTCGCCTAAGCACCAATGGCAGCGGATTAGTTTCATATTATTTGTTCGACACCAATATATTTGCTAATTCATCCGGGGCTTCAAGCGGAACCATGTGCCCTACATCTTTCAGCGTGTATAATTTTGAACCCGTTATGTGACTGTTCAGCCAGATAGAATTTTCTAGCGGAATGAGTTTATCTTCTTCTCCAGCGACTATTATTGCTGGAACAGATATTTTCTCCACTTCTTTATAGAGATCCCAAGACTCTAATGCTTCTAATTGCCGCAGATATGCAAATGCCGGTTGGGCACTGTCATCGTTCATCCGGAAATTTATAAAATTGTCTACGGACGAGGCCTTTTTATATTTGGGTCCAAAAACAGACTCATAGACCTTGGTGAGAAGTTCATTAGATACGTCGGTGCGGCGAAGCATTTCCATATTACTGTTGGAAATAGGGTGCGGTCTTTTTAATGACGGTGTTGTTGAAACGAGAAATATTTTGTTAATACTATCCGGATATTTTTGAGCAAGGCTCATAGTGACCATGCCGCCCATGGAAAAACCGAGAACATGTACTTTATCGTGTCTTAGGTGCCGTATCAGGTTGTACGCTTCATTAGTAACGGCTTCTAGCGAGAATGGTTTATCTGGTTTGTCGCTTTGGCCAGCGCAGCGCATATCGTAGCTTATAACCTGGAACGATGTTTTTATCTTATCGATGAGCGGCTTCCACTGCCTTGTATCTCCGGCAAGGCCGTTAATGAGAAAAAGTGCGGGACCGCTTCCTGATATCTCGTAGTAGAGGTTTATTCCTTCGTTTTTAAAGAATGGCATGT
>JAZDEK010000092.1:0-5305 GCA_043808895.1 Pseudomonadota bacterium | reverse complement strand
CCAAGTTCTTTGTTTTTCTCGCATACGATCGCGTAACTCGCGCCTGAGTCGAACCACACATCCAGAATGTCTTTCCCTTTTTTAAAACTGCTTGAACCACATTTACATTTTGTGTTCTTGGGGAGTAACTCGTTTACATCTCTTGAATGCCAGGCTTCAACACCCTCTTTTTCTACCAAGTCAGCTACTGTGTTTATGATCTTGTGGTCTAATATTGTATCTCCGCAATCGTCGCATTGGAACGCGGGGATGGGCGTTCCCCAGATCCTTTGTCTTGAAATACACCAATCTGGCCTATTCTCGACCATACCGTAAATTCTTTTCATTCCTTTGTCAGGAGTCCAACGCACTTTTTCTATTTCACTCAGAGCCTTTTTTCTTAACTCCGTTTTTTCCATGGAGACAAACCACTGAGGGGTCGCTCTAAAGATTATTGGATTTTTACATCTCCAACAGTGAGGATATGAATGCGACATCATCGATGTACAAATAAGCGAGCCGTTATCTTTCATGTGCTCTATTATCTTTTGATCCGCGTCTGTTACTTTTACGCCGCCAAAAAGCGGAACGTCTTTATAGAACACTCCGTGGTCATCCACAGGGTTATATGCATCCAGACCGTATTTTTTCCCTACGACGTAATCATCCTCTCCGTGTCCGGGTGCTGTGTGTACGCATCCCGTTCCTGTCTCCAACGTTACATGTTCACCCAGCATCAGTAAAGAATCTTTATCTAAAAAAGGATGACGGCATTTAAATTTCTCAAACACATCTCCCGTGTGGGAGTTTATTTTTGTGAAATTCCCATTGATCTCCTTTCTCTCTTTTATGAAATTCTCAAAAAGTTCTTCGGCAACGATCCATATTTCGTTTTTATCTTTATGTTTATAAGCGCCGTAATGAAAATCTTTATTAAAACATATCCCAAGATTCGCGGGCAGCGTCCATGGTGTTGTCGTCCATATTACAACGAACGCATCTGTTTTCTCGCCGGAAAGCCCGAGTTTTTTCTTTAGCTCATCTTCCACTTTGAATTTAACAAATATTGAATGCGACTTATGATCTTTATATTCGACCTCTGCTTCGGCTAATGCTGTTACACAACTTATGCACCAGTGGACTGATTTATCTGTTCTATATACAGCGCCTTTTTCAACTATCTTTGCGAACTCACGCAGAATTCCAGCCTCGTACGTTTTATTCATCGTAAGGTACGGATTGTCCCAATCACCATAAACACCAAGGCGCTTAAAGGCGATACGCTGTTTATCCATGAACTCAATGGCGTATTCCCTGCATCTTAAAATGGTTTGATTTATCGACGTAGATTTGCCGTGTATTTTTTCAACACCGCGCTCTATCGGGAGACCGTGACAATCCCAACCCGGCAGATAAGGCGAACAGAACCCGCTCATATTCTTATAACGTACGGTTATATCCTTTAGTATTTTATTGAGTGCTGTGCCAAGGTGTATGTCCCCGTTAGCGTATGGAGGACCGTCGTGGAGGATATATTTAGGTTTCTTTTTATTCGCCTCGATGACCTTTTCGTAGAGTTTGGCGTCTTCCCATTTTTTTAACTGTTCAGGCTCTTTTTCCGGAAGATTTCCCTTCATCGGATATTCAGTCTGGGGAAGATTTAATGTTGTTTTATAGTCAGCCATAATTTTTATATATTGGGAGTTACCAACTTTATCAAATGATTTTCACCGTAATTATAGAACACGTCAGAGTAACAAGAGGCGTTGTATATCTGAAAGAACGCCGAAGCGCCCTTACATAAATTCCCGAACTCTTTTTCTACCATGAGGGCTTTTGCCCCACCGTAACAAGCTGCCGCAATGGCCTGAGCGACGGAGATTTTGTATCTTGATATAGCTATCGCGAGTATAAATTGAAGATTTAAACATGCACTGGAGCCGGGATTAAAATCGGACGCGATGGCTATACAAGCCCCCGCGTCTATAAGTTTTTTTGTTGGAGCGTACGGAAGCCCAAGATTAAATGAAGTCCCGGGAAGAAAAGTAGCGACAGTGTCCGATGCAGCCAGCGCTTCTATGCCTTTTTCAGAAACATAAAGCAAATGGTCCGCGCTTGCAGCGCCCAATTCAACTGCAAGAATTGCCGCTTCCTGATTTGTGAATTCGTCGGCGTGGATCTTTGGTATTAGTCCAAATTTTTTCGCCTCTTTTAATATAAATTCAGTTTCCTCTCTTGTGTAATATCCCTCGTCTAAAAAAACATCACAAAATACAGCGAGTTTATTTTCCACGACCTTTGGAATTAACGTTTTAACGATAATATCTATGTAGGATTTCCGTCGTAGATCTTTATCGCCACCGCCGGGAGGGGTGTCATGTGCCCCCATAAAAGTAGGCACCACATATGGATAATCTTTTTTAGCTGTAGCTATTGCCTCAAGTTGTTTTAATTCCGTTTCAGCGTCCAGACCGTAACCGCTTTTTGCCTCTATTATGCCTGTGCCAAAGGTGTTCATACGTTTAATATTACCCAGAGTGTTTTTATAGAGCTCATCCGCAGTACTTCTTCTTGTTGAGTTTACGGTTGAAATGATCCCGCCGCCCGCGGCCGCTATCTCGGCGTATGTTTTTCCCTCGGAACGGAGTTCAAATTCATTGACCCTAGTGCCCGAAAAAGTTATGTGAGTATGTGAGTCAACAAATGCCGGCATTACCACGCATTCTTTTAGATCGATATTGGTCTCAGACTCAGGATATTTTCCCGTTCCAACCTCTTTTACCTCTCCGTCGCTTACAACAAGATACCCATTCTCAATAATCCCAAGGTCGTCGCGCGTAATTTTACGCCCGTCTTTTTTAACCACGCCCTCAAGCGTAAGGAGCTGTTTTATATTGTAATAAGTGGTTGCCATAATTAGTTTATAACATTGTTTCGTTATTATTTGTAGAATTTAAGGAAAAACTACGTTACGTCGGGCGGTTTTATAAGTAGAATTATTTAAAAGGCGTGTTTTTTAACGTTATATTTTTTACGGGTTTTTCAGTGTTTCCCGGAATAGTTAAGTTTTTGCCGACTCCGACGTAATAAAAAGTTTTTTTCTCATTGACATAAACTTTTTGATTTTCTTTTAAGCCGTTACAATTTGTATCTGCAGTTATTGTATCGACCATGTCCATTGTTTGGAAGCACATGGCCGGCGCTACTACAAGAACCTTGCAGCCACCGTTTATAGTTAATGTTTCGAAAGCGTTTGCAGGGATCGCGGACAATACAAGCACAGACAGTATAACTATTTTCATAAGACCTCCATTTTTGTAGATTTTACCATTAGCAGGGGTGACAAGTCAAGGTCTCGCCCGGAACTTTGCCCATTGTAATTCCAACCGGAGATGTTATACAAAGGAGTCTCAGAAGGACACTATGAAACTCGACCAAAAACAGATCCACCACATTTGCGAAAAGGTCTTAAACGAACTTAAATCAAAGGGCGTTATCGTCTTTAAATCCGACGAGAAAGCCGTGTTAAAAAGGATGATAGACGAGTTCGAGAAAAACCTGAGGGACGAGGCGGCAATTGACGCTGAAGCAAAAAAGATGATGCAGCAATATCAGGCGCAGATACAAGGCGGAGAGATGAATCAATCGAAACTTTTCATGATGATAAAAAAAGAGCTGGCAAAGAAAAAGGGGTTCATACTGTAATGCTTTTTTCGGAAGACAGGATCTACCACATCGCGCATCTTCTTACCGACTCCATTTGGAAAGACGATATGGTCGATTATAAGGACGAGGATAAAGCCGTAAGAGAAGCCAGAAAAGTCTTGATAGATTATTTCTCTAAAGACGACAAAGTTGACAAGATCGCTCGAGATAGAATTGCCTCTTTAAAACGAGGCGTCTACGAAGGCTCCCGCGAGTGGGACATCCTATATAGTAAGTACTACGAAGAAGAGATGAAAAAGCTGTTATAACAGCAGGTTGGCCCAGCCCCTTTAAAACTTGTAATCCAGCCCCCGTTTGTGTTAGAAAGCTTTAGGAATAATTCGCTATGAGAAAAACAGCTTGTCTATTATCAATACTTTGCGCCTTTATAACCACGCCTGCGTTAGGTGAAGAGGATAGCTTTGTAAAAATATTTAAAGATCAGGCGAAGAAAAGGGATTTATTATTTCCCGACGATGTCAATTGGAAGGCGTATGAGTTTGTTCCCATAGTAAGGGAGAACGATCCGGTAACATTTAAAATGGGGAGCGACAAAGGCGAGGTCGATGAAAAACCTGTCCATGAAGTTACACTGACTGAGCCATTTGAAATGCAACGGACAGAAGTCACGCAACTTCAGTGGGCGTTGATAATGTCTAGAAACCCGTCACAGTTCAAAGAAGGTAAAGGCAAAATAACCATTCCTCCTGAAATTGGAGCGGATAAGAACACAGCATATGCAAACACTTTTAGCGTTCTCTATAATAGGCCTGTAGAAAGCATAATGTTCTCTATGTACACAGTAAACGGCGAACTATTGTCTAATCTTTGGGATGTCGCGGAGCTTTTTATAGAAGTATTGAACAAATTGGATACTGTATACACGTATAATTTCCCAACGGAAGCTCAGTGGGAATATGCGGCAAAGAGTGGCACCGATCCCGAATGGGAATATTTTTTTGGGGACAACGCGAGAAAATTAAAACATTATGCTTGGTATATAGATAATTCAAATGGAGAAACCCGCGACGTTGCCAGAAAAGATCCGAACGGATTTGGGTTGTACGATATACTCGGCAATGTGGAAGAAATGATCCTTGATTGTTACGACGAGAATTACTACGCAACTTGTGAAAATACAGACCCCAAGAATATTATTCGAGACGTTAATAGTAGTAACCAATGTAACCATGTAATACGTGGAGGGAACTTTGGCCGTGACGCCGATGGTCTCAGATTAACCAATCGAGGGTTTGATGCTAACAGTCATGCTTATTATTGCAAGGTCATACACGGGAAACCGGCATGTGTTATAAAAGGGCTCCGGCTTGTGAGAACACTTAAAAAAGCTCCCCAGAACTGACATCGTATTAAAAATGTTGCGTAAAGATGCCTTAAACCCTTAATGCCAACATCCCGGAAACCCTCTATTTTACAGGGTTTTAGGGGAAACATGGCTTTTCCCCTCTTGACTTTTCGCCTCAGGGTGTCCATATTAGGCACGGTTCAAAATTGATTAAATAAAATTATTTAATATTAATAAGTTAAAGGGAGGAATTGCAATGAACGTAAGACCATTAAATGATCGTGTGCTCGTTAAAAGAGTACAGGAAGAAACAAA
>JAZDEK010000091.1:0-4353 GCA_043808895.1 Pseudomonadota bacterium | reverse complement strand
GCATCTCTTTTAATCTATCTTTTTTAAAGAATACCATCATCACCACTCCGTACACCGACCCGATTCTTGAACTTAAGAATATTACCATAACGACCGGGTACCAGCCCATTACAGCCCCTATCCCTGCCATAAGTTTAATATCGCCGCCACCCATACCCTCGCGTTTTGTCACCCAATAATAAACCTCAGCGACCAGATACAGAAGTCCGCCGCCAAGGATTATTCCCGCCAAAGATTCGTGCCACATTATCCCAGGATCAAAGAACGATATTACAAAACCAATAATTATAAGTCCGATACTGAACCTATCCGGGATTATCCTTTCATCGATATCTATGAATATAACGGGAAGTATGAACGTAACGAGTATAAATCCTTTCGCCAGCGTGTAGTAATAATCCTCGGCGAAAAAGATCCAGCCGAACACGAACAACACTGCTGTGATAAGCTCTATGAACGGATATCTCCACGATATTTTTTCACCGCAGTTCTTGCATTTTCCTTTAAGGAGAATAAAACTGATCACAGGAATATTGTATATAAAACTGAATTTATCTTCGCAGCCATCGCAAAAACTGCGCGGAGTAATAATGGATATTTTTCTGGGCACTCTATAGGCGACAAGTCCAAGAAAACTTCCCCAACAGGCACCCAGAACAAAAACTAAAGCAGCCATCCAATACATTGTTTCCTCCACGCGGACACATAAAATATAAATCCCGTAAAAAAGTACAGAAGTAAATATACTGCTGAATAGATGACAACACTGAACGCGTTAGCGTTTAACATATACGCCAGGTTTGGCAGTATATAGAGGGGATAAAGAACGGATACGAATACAAGAACCACAGCAGCGTAGTAGACAGCCCTTGTTCCGGCGTAAACGCCTGCCGCCATTGCCGCGAACAAAAAACAGGAGAGACTTACCGCGGCTAACATGACCCGCCAGTCGAAAGACCATTTTATAAAGGAGAACATAACATAAAAAAGAACTGTAAAAAAAGTAAGCACCGCAAATTTAATTAAATACTGCCCCGCCAAACCGGCGCCAAGTTTTTTATAAGATATGACCTCATATTTCAGTTCGTCACCCAAAGGAAATAGAACAGCCGTCAGGACAATTATCGCGACCAGCGAAACAAGAACAGCCAGCGCCCATATCGCCGAGTTCAAGATAGAGATATTGGAAAGCCTTGAAGCCAAAATAAGAATAAAGATCAGCGCCGGAATGAGCCACAAGATCTTGTTCTTTAAAACTTTATTAAGTTCAAATATTATGGGTATCATTTTTCCACCACGCAGGAAAATTTAAGCTTTTTGGAATTAAGCGGCGGTTCAAGCTCGCTCATTATGATAACAGCCGTTCCGTCCTTAACCAGGTTTTGAAGCTCGGTTTTTAAGAATAAAATCCCGTCCGTATCAAGCCCGGTGAATGGCTCGTCAAGAAGCAAAAGCAGCGACGGCATAGCAACGCTCATCGCGGTCTGTATGATCTTTTTTGTGGCAGGAGCGATCTCTTCGGACTTAACGCTTAAAGCATAACCCGCGCCTATGCCGTTAAGTATCCTTTTAAATTCGCTCGCCGCTGAAGAAAATTCAAGTCCGCCGGAGTGAGCAAAAAGTTTTACCATTTTTTCCACATCGTCCATATATTTATGCGCGGTTATATTAAAATAAGAAATTACTTTGTGATTTCCGGGCAACGTAATGTTATTGCCGGAAAGCGTGGCGGTCCCGGACCTAATTTTTAATAGACCCAGCATAAAAGACACAAAAATATCCGAGTGAAGATTATTTTCGCATTCAAGCCACAATATATCGCCGGGCAGAACGGACAGGTTGGGTATTTTTACCCCGCCTTGAAGAAGAACATTGTTCGCGACAAGCAGAGGTTCACTCATACGTGCCTCCCACACCATGCGCTGCTCCGCCGCCATCGCCGCGCGCGCCATTTTCAACGTCGCTGGTAGTTCGTACCTGGCCCTGTTTACTTACATAATATTGGCCGCCGTAAGGGTCGTCGGGGATCTTGTCTATAAGCCCTTCGTTGACAAGCACCAGAATGTCACCCGGGTACGACTTTGTTCTTTGATAATAAAGCTCCACCGCTTTTGTTATATCCAGAACGTTCTTCTCGTGCTGCAGACGGCTAACCTTTTCGGCAAATATTTTCTTATTCTCGGCGTCGGGAATTTCGTCACGCATTCTTTTAAGAAAATCTATGACCTCGGTGTAGCGTTCCATTCCAGTCAATATTTTTATGTAACACTGTGTTATTTCATCGTCGTTAAACCTTTCGGCGCCTGTTCTTAATATCCTTAAAAGATCTTTTACGTTTATGTCGGACTTTATATATTCATCGTAAGAGGAGCAGAGTTCGTTGTACGCCGGTTTAAAAGAGGGATCATAATCCGTTATTTTGGAAACGATGTTGAATTTTTTGACAGGGTCTTTTTCTTTTTCCAAGCCCCTCCACGCCAATTTGGCGTAAAGACTTCTGGCGGCGGCAAAGGGGTCTTTGTAACTATTTATATCCACCCCGCTGTTAACAGGTTTTATAAAAGCAGCTGCGACAAAAGACATAACCAATACGCAGAATATAAACAGGGAATACTTTGCTATCACTTACTGTTTTTCTCCAATCCAATGGCCTTGAGCAGAACTTTTTTAGGTCTTTGCCCGTCAAATTCCATATAAAAAACCTGCTGCCACGGGCCAAGATCAAGTTTTCCCGACGTAACGGGAACCATCACCTGATACCCTACGGTAAGATTTTTCAGATGCGCGTCACCGTTGGTTTCTCCCGTCCCATGATGGCGATAATTTCCGCGCGGCGCTACATTTTCCAGCCACTCCATAATATCCTCATGAAGTCCACCTTCCCAATCGTTAACGATCACCCCGGCGGTTATATGCATGGCCGACACTAGTATCATCCCGTCGTAAAGCCCGCTCTCGTTCTTGAATTCTTCCACCTGGTCGGTAATTCTTATGATCTCGTGTTCTTTTTTTGTGTTAAAGGTAAGATATTTCGTTTTCGATATCCACATAAGTTATAAGAGCTCCTCGGGTTTTACGCCCCTGTAAACATGTTCACCCTCACCACGCCTATAAATTGCGCCTTTTGGACAGTACGCGATGCAGCGCATACAGAGTTCGCATCTTGAATCAAAAACGGGGTACTCCCTTAAAACAATATTCTTTATGGGACAGAGTTTTGCGCATAGTCCGCATTTCACGCATTTTGACTGAGTGAATTTAACAGCGGTCCTAAAACCCTTGGTCTTGAACAGCAGCTGAGAAGTTATATAAATTAAACTTGGAAGCACAGGGAAAACGCCCCAATTGGTCTTTCCATCTATAATATCTTTCGCGTATTTTTGCGCGACGTTCATCGCCTTGTTTATGATCGCCGGATTTTTCAGGTCTTTTTCCGGTGACGGCCAGAAATTATCCGGCATCACGATCTGTCTAGCGGCCATTGTTCTGTAGCCTTTGCTTCTAAGCAGCCCGCCTATATAACTTCTTATCCCCAAAGAAGCACCGCCCATTGTGTCAACCATGAAGACTTTTGCGCCCTCGCTTTGCGGCATCCCTTTTATGAACTTCATGACCAAAGGATACGTTGTAAACACAGCGACGGGAAAAGCAAGTATTATGGAGGCATCTTTGTCAATGTTCCTGGGAGCCTCTTTTTCTATCGCGAGAAGCCTTGTTTGTATCCCGTGCTTGTCGAAAAGTTTTTTCATTTCCCTCGCGACCAAAAGAGTGTTGCCAGTTCCGCTAAAATAATAAAAATCTATTTTATTAATATCCATGTTACACCTCTTAAAAATTAATTGTGCGGAAGATAAATGTCCCTATGCTCTATAATGCATTTATAACCCTTGAGCTCGAAATAATCTTTCACCCTCTCGGCCACCATCACGCTGCGGTGGCGCCCGCCGGTACAACCTATGCCGATAGTGAGATATGATTTTCCCTCTTTGGAATATTCAGGGATAAGAAAATCCAAAAGCCCTGAGAGTTTTTCCCAAAACTTGTTGGTGATCTTTTTCTCCTCAAGGAATTCCTTAACGGGTTTGTCTTTCCCTGTGAGAGGCCTTAATTTTGGATCAAAGTGCGGGTTCGGCAAGAACCTTACGTCGAACATCAGGTCTATATCGGTCGGAATGCCTTTTGAAAAACCAAAAGATATCACACGCAGCAAAAGTTTGTGTTCCGAAAGTCCCGACACCGAGAACAGCGAGAATATTTGCTGCCTGAGTTCATGCACCGTGGTGTTCGAAGTGTCTATCACAAGATCGGCGTTGCTTCTTAACGGTTCAAGAAGCGATATCTCTTTTTCTATCG
>JAZDEK010000090.1:0-7577 GCA_043808895.1 Pseudomonadota bacterium | reverse complement strand
CTTTTAAAACGTAAAATTGGATTTAATAACGTACTCTTCTTCTCGTCGTTCGTTATTCTAGGCACGTATGTTATAGCGGCAGCCATCTACTGCTCCATAAATTCGGTTGATCTTGTTACGGCACTTTCCACAAAGATCGATCTATTTTTAACCACGATGTCGTCGCTGTATCCCGAAGCCATAAAACAGGCATTAATGGATTCCGGGCTTACACAAAAAGAGCTGGCTCAATCTTTGGCGGTAAAGATCCCAGCGGCAGCAGCAGTGTCAGTGATCGTATTCTTGTTCATTAACCTTATCATTGCGACAAGATTTGACTACATCTCTGCGAGTTATCTTGCGAACGAGAACTTAAAAAAAGTTAAACTGTCCGAGTGGTTTATTCTGGCCGCTCTTTTATTAGGCGCATTCTACATATATACAGATTACACCAGCCTTAATCATTCGGTCCTTTTAAGCATGGCAAGCGCGTTCTTGTTCAAAAGCCTTATGATGGTCTATTTCTTCCACGGACTTATTATTATGCACGTTTTTTTAACGGAGAAAATGCAGGAAGGATTCTTGAGGCTGCTCATTTTCTCGGCAATAGTTGTGTTCGCATATGTGGTCGTGGCGGCGGTGGGATTTTTCGACACATGGTTCGATTTTAGAAAATATTTAAAAAATAAAAAACAAGGAGAGTAGTATGAAAGTTATCTTAAAAAAGAATATCGACAAATTGGGCGGCATAGGCGATGTTGTTAATGTTTCAGAAGGTCACGCAAGGAATTATCTCTTCCCGCAGGGGCTGGCTGTTAACGCAGGCGACGGCAACGTGAAGGCAGTTGAACATCACAAGAAGGTGATACAGGACAAGATAAACACCGAGAAGAAACACGCAGAAAAGGTAGCCGAGAAACTCTCTGCTCACTCATGCACAATTACAAAAAAAGCCGGTGAAGAGGATAAACTATTTGGATCCGTAACTTCCGCTGATATAGAGGAAGCGTTAAAAAAGGCCGGATTCGAAATATCCAGAAAGGACATTGTTATACCTGAACATATAAAGACACTGGGTGTGTATACAATACCTGTTAAAGTTTACCATGGAGTCGAAGCTCACTTAAAGGTATGGGTGGTGAAAGAATGACGGAAACATTAGGATACAGACTGCCTCCACAGGATGTAGAGGCTGAACAATGTGTTCTAGGTTCTGTGCTTCTTGAAGGGAGCGCTATCTTTGAAGTTGTTGACGTTGTTAACGAGGAAGATTTTTACCGCGAGGCGCATAAAAAAATATTTACCGCGATAAAAAGGCTTATAGAAAAAACCGAACCCGTGGACATAATCACCGTCCAGGGCGAACTTAAAAAAATGAATGAGCTAGAGGCTGTGGGGGATGCGGCGTATCTTAGCGAACTTATAGCGATGGTCCCAACCGCAGCTCACGCGTCTAATTACGCCAAGATAGTTAAGGAAAAATCGCTGGAGAGAAAACTCCTTAATACATGTACGACCATAATCTCGGATATTTATAATTCAGGAGAGGACACGGAAACTCTGCTTAACGATGCCGAGGCAAAAATATTTGATGTCGCGAGCGGCAATATTCAAAATCCCTATTACGACGTTAAAGACCTTACGAAAGATTATTTTAAAAGGATAGAGGAATTACAGCAAAGAGGAGGAGCGCTTGTAGGTGTCGGGACGGGTTATAAGGATATAGATAATCTTACCGGCGGACTTAAACCGGGACAACTTATAATAATCGCCGCGCGCCCGAGTATGGGAAAAACAGCTCTTGCGCTTAACATCGCGAAAAACTCAGCGCTTAAATTCGGGACATGCGTTGCCGTTTTTTCTCTTGAAATGAAAAAAGAGGACGTGATAGGAAGGCTTATAGGGAGCGAAGCGAGAATAGATATATCAAGACTCGCTTCCGGAAAGGTTGAGGATAATGAGTACGTAAAACTAACCGATGCCGCGAGTAGACTATCCGAGACGATGATATTTATCGACGACACATCCGCCATAACCCCGGGAGAGATACGCGCGAAATGCAGACGTATTAAAGCAAGATACGGAAAACTGGACATGGTGATAGTGGACTATATCCAGATAATGCGCGGTGGCTCAAATAACAAAACCCAGAACAGGGAACAAGAAATTTCTGAAATCTCAAGGACGCTGAAAGCGATATCAAAAGAACTTTCCGTTCCTATCATAGCCCTAAGTCAGTTGAACCGTGAAGCGGACAAACGTGTCCACAATAAACGCCCAGTGCTTGCCGACTTAAGAGAATCAGGCGCCATAGAACAGGACGCCGACATGGTCATATTTATCTACAGGGACGAATTCTATAACCCCGACACTGAATGGAAAGGACTGGCTGAAATTATTATTGCCAAGAATAGAAGCGGCCCAACAAGGAACATCTCACTGACGTGGCTGTCGCGTTACACATCATTTGAGAACTACGTCGCAGACGACGCGTACGGCATGGATTACACGGACACGTTATAAACATGGACAGCAAACAATACTTTGATGAAGTCGCCGGACAGTGGGACGAGATGAGGAATGTTTTCTTTCCAGAGTCGGTAAGGGAAAAGGCTTTTGAGGTAAGTAAAGTAGAGTCAGGGAAAATTGCCGCAGATATAGGGGCCGGCACCGGTTTTATAACAGAAGGTCTGATAAAAAGAGGGCTTAAAGTATTCGCTGTTGATCAATCCCAAGAAATGCTCGGCGAAATAAACAGAAAATTTAATAGCCCATTTATTGATTGTCGAATTGGAAGCGCCGAAGCTCTTCCTCTGGACGATAATTCAGTCCACTACGCGTTCGCCAACATGTACCTTCACCACGTTGAATCTCCGGCGGCGGCAATAAAAGAGATGGTCCGAATATTAAAACCAGGCGGGAAATTAATAATTACCGACCTTGATGAGCACCAACACGAGTATCTTATAAAAGAACATCACGATAGGTGGAAAGGTTTTAAACGCAGCGACGTTAAGAAATGGTTCATAGACGCCGGATTAAAAGACGTGATGGTTGACTGTGCGGGGGACAAGTGTTCGTGCAAAGATGCTCGTTCGTCTGATCAAATCAGCATAAGTATATTTATCGCAAGCGGACAGAAATAACTAAGCTTTATTATCGCAACCAAGAACTGTTCTATTCTTGTGCGCTGTTATTTTGACAAGTTCCTCTCTTGCAGCGCCCAAATATTTTCTCGGGTCAAAGTTCGAGGGATCTTCTGCGAGGCTTTTTCTTACCATCGCCGTAACAACAAGACGTCCGTCGCTATCGATATTTATTTTGCACACAGCGGATTTTGCGGCGCGTCGTTATTGGTCTTCCGGAACGCCGACCGCGTTCTCTATTTTCCCGCCAAATTTATTTATTATCGCGACATATTCAGGTAGTACCGACGACGCGCCATGAAGAACTATCGGGAATCCGGGTAATCTTTTTGTTACTTCATCCAAGATATCAAATCTTAAAGGCGGAACACTTTCTCCGGGTTTTACTTTAAATTTATAGGCGCCGTGTGATGTTCCTATTGATATCGCCAAACTATCTACGCCTGTCTTTTGTACGAACTCCTGAACTTGCGCGGGATCCGTATAATGAGAATGCGCGGAACTTACATCGTCCTCAATACCCGCCAAAACTCCAAGCTCACCCTCAACGCTCACATCATTTGCGTGCGCGTATTCAACAACTTGTTTGGAAAGTTTTATATTTTCCTCAAGCGGCAGATGGCTCCCGTCTATCATTACCGACGAGAATCCGCTGTCTATACAGGATTTGCATAATTCAAAACTGTCACCGTGGTCAAGATGCAGAACGATAGGGATGTTCGAGCCTTTGTCTCTCGCGAATTCCACAGCGGCAAGAGCCATGTATTTTAACATTATAGGGTCGGCGTATTTTCTTGCGCCGCTTGATACCTGAAGTATCACTGGAGAATTCGTCTCTATACAGCCTCTAATTATTGCCTGCAGCTGCTCGAGGTTATTAAAGTTGTAACCGGGAATTGCGTATCCACCGGCGTAGGCTTTTTTGAACATCTCTTTTGTGTTTGAAAGTCCGAGTTCTTTGTAAGAAACTTTTTTAGACATAAGCCCCCCAATGAGCGAAAGAGTCCTATATTGGTTTTTTACAACGGATATTTTTGTAAGGCAACAGAGACAACGTATTTTAATGATGGTAGAATGCCCCCATGTGTGAAGAGAAGAAATATATCGATTACGAGCATTGCGAAAAGATAGCAAATAAAAAGATTATCGCAAAATTCCATCAGGAAATAATTAAAAGTAAAAATGCCCCGCTTGGGCCTAATGAACTTATCCCCGTGCTTGATAATCTTAAAGGCGAATTCAACCTTCCAAGAATAATCCGCAGCGCGAATGTTTTTGGGTGCAGAGAGGTTTTTGTCGTCGGTACGGAGTTCTTTAATCCGTATCCCGCGGTGGGCGCAGTGAGATCAACAAGAACAAGGATGTTCAAGACGATCAAAGAGGCGCTCGCGGAACTTGAAAAAATGGATTATGAAATATTCGCGCTCTTGCCGCCAAGCTATGGGGGCAGATCCCTTTTTGAATGTAAGTACAGGAGTAGGACAGCATTCATCGCCGGGCACGAGGAAAGAGGTCTCTCTTTTGACATAAATGACTATCCAGACCTCATAAAGCCGGTCTATATTCCTCAGCATGGAAAGATAGAAAGTCTTAATGTTTCCGTAGCTTTATCTATTGCTCTTGCCGAGTGGAACCGCCAAAACGTCTTTGCAGGCAAAGCCTTCGCCGCTATTGACAAAAGCTGATTTACATTCAAAATAGCCCCTCTTTTGATATATAATTAAGTTTCACGACCGTGGCATAAAAAGGGGGTTACAACCTATGTTAAAGGACAAGAAGGAAAAAGCGGACATTAAAAAGATGAAGAAACTCCTTCTTCAGAAAAAAGAAGAGCTTGAAAAAGAGGATCCCGCGAAAAAAGCTCCTGTGAGCGAACACGAGAACAGTAACTTCGCGGACGCGAACGACCTTGCTACCCACGACACGGACCTTGCCAACGATCTTAATGTTAAACAATTAAAGGACCAGCAGTACGGACAGATATTGGACGCGCTGCAGAGAATAGAGGACGGCGAATATGGATTATGCGAAGAATGCGGCGTTGAGATAGGCGCAAAAAGACTTGAGGTCTACCCTGTATCAAGGCTCTGTATAGGGTGTCAGGAAGAATACGAAAGAGTTCAAAAAGCAAAAGCCCTTGTAAGCAGCGCGAACAAAAATTCACAAGATAAAAGTTCGGAATAATGTTTTCTGTTTTAACAATATTGTCGGTTTTATTATCGCTGAATGTATCGCTTAGCGCGGCCGTTCTTCCGCCCGGGTTTGTAATAAGACAGTTCCCGCACACAAGGGATAAAGTTACCTCAATGAAAATAGAAGAGAACGTTTCTTACGGCGGGACATCTTTTAAGGAAACGATCTGGTACAAAACGCCGGGCAAATTGCGTGTCGTTCTTGATCTCGTCGGTGATGGCGTCACGTTCATAAGGAACGGCAGTGAATGTGTTCTGTTAAGCGGTGGAAAGAGAATAAAATTTGATGCCTGCCCGTCCGTTAACACTAATTTCTATTACAATCTTTTAACGCCTTACGGGAATTATATTGAATATATAAAGACGCTGAGTATTAACGCCATGGAAGGGGCGGTCTCCATAAAAAAAATGGATGACGGGACTTATTCAAAATCCGAGGGTGTGTATTTGGCGCGCCTTGATAAAAAACCAATTTATATAATCGGTATCACCGACGGGGTTTATAAGAGCGCGGCATCTGACGGCGTTGATATGATAGCGTCCAATCTAAAAGATAAAGGTCCGCAAGTCTGGTTGAGCGGAGAGAATTTTTATCCTATCAGGGTCTTTGGGAGCAATGGCGTTGAAATAAAATTGGGTGGATACGTTAGTGACGGGAACGAAGTCCCATTCCCACACTCAATTTCTTTTATCAGCGGCGGAGAAACCAAGGTTTCCTACGGTGTTACGGCGTTTGAAACAGAGACCGATCTTAACGATGAGCTCTTTGACGTTAAAGGCGCCAAAAAGAAAAGCACCGCGTTTTTAGAGGACCAGAACATTTCCGAGATCAAAAAGAAGCTTATTGGATATGTAAAAGAGTTTAGATAAACGCACATGTATTATTTAGATATCGCACCGTCTCGTCCGCTTACGGGTACATTAACGTATTCCTGCGACGAACTTTTGCCTGTAGGGGCCAGAGTTGAAATACCTTTAGGCACTGTAAAGTGTTTTGGTTTTGTAGTTGGTGAAGCAAAGAGCAAACCCGAAGGTTTTGAAGTAAAAAGCATCTTGAAAAAGTCTGGCACACTTTCTTACTTTAATAAAAAGAACCTGGAATTCTATAGATGGCTCTGTGATTACTATCATTATCCACTTGGGGAAGCACTCAGCCTTATAACGCCCACGTTCACTCCCAAAAAAATAAAGCTGCTTGGAGAAGCGGTAACGACTTCTGTAAAAGAACATAATCCTCTTGTTAATCTAACCGAGGAACAAAAGAACGCGCTAAATACGCTGCGTAGCGAGACACATCAGAGGAAATTCTCTTACAGGAACCTTTTGCACGGTGTTACAGGTTGCGGAAAAACTGAAGTTTATATAGAGGCTGCAAAGGACGTTATAAACAAAGGACGCGGGGTTATTATTGTTGTACCAGAGATAGCTCTTACGCCTCAGCTTATACAGAGGATAACAAAACATTTTGACGGCGAGATATCTGTTATACACAGCGAAGTGTCAAAAGCCGAAAAATATAAAACATGGTTCAAGCTGGCAACTGGCAAAAGTCTTTTGTGTATAGGCGCAAGGTCGGCTATTTTTTCACCAATGCCCGACATTGGCCTTGTTGTTGTCGACGAGGAGCAAGACTCCTCTTACAAACAGGACGATAGATTAAGGTATAACGCCAGGGACCTATCTTTAATGTTAGGGCGTCTTTTTGACGCTAAAGTAATACTAACATCGGCAACACCCAGCGTTGAATCCTATTTTAATTCTCAAGAGAATAAATACTCGTACGTTACGATAAATAAAAGAGTAAGAGAGCTTTGTATGCCGACTACCACGGTGGTGGACCTGACAAAAGCGCAAATGGTGGGCAGGAACTTCTCCGCTGAACTTGTGGATGCCGTGAGAAAAGCTCTTTCACAAAAACAGCAGATCATTCTTTATATAAACCGTAGAGGTTATTCAAACACAATTATGTGCCGCTCGTGCGGACAAAAGCTGAAATGTCCTCACTGTTCTATAACTTTGACAGAACATAAAAATAGAAAGGTCATGCTTTGTCATTATTGCGGTCACGAAAGGAATATTCCCGATTACTGTAACGCATGCGGAAGCCATAATCTTTATTCAATAGGCGCGGGGACGGAAAAAATATACGAGGAAATAGGAGCACTTTTCCCTGAAGCAAAGATCGCTAGAATGGACAGCGATTCAATAAACAGCAAAAAAAAGTTAGGTGATATACTGGATAAAATAATAAATAAAAAGG
>JAZDEK010000089.1:0-2207 GCA_043808895.1 Pseudomonadota bacterium | reverse complement strand
CTCTACGGCTTCATCTATTTTGCCGACCATAAAGAACGCCTGCTCGGGAAGATTATCAAGATTTCCGTCAACAAGCTCTTTAAACCCTTTTACAGTGTCTTTTATATTAACAAACTTTCCTTTTCTGCTTGTAAATGTTTCGGCCACAAAGAATGGCTGGGATAAAAATTTCTGTATTCTTCTGGCCCTGCCCACGACTATTTTGTCCTGGTCGGATAATTCTTCTATGCCGAGTATTGAAATTATGTCCTGAAGGTCTTTATATCTCTGCAATATCTCCTGCACGCGCCTTGCCGTGTCATAATGTTCATCGCCTATAAAACGCGGCTCAAAAATTCTGGAAGTTGAGGCCAACGGATCAACCGCGGGGAAAATACCCTGCTCCACTATCGATCTTGACAATACGGTTGTTGCGTCAAGATGAGTAAATGTAGTGGCAACCGCCGGATCGGTTATGTCGTCTGCCGGCACATAAATTGCCTGAACGGCCGTGATAGATCCGTTTTTCGTAGATGTAATTCTTTCTTCAAGAAGGCCCATCTCCGTTGAAAGCGTCGGCTGATAACCTACAGCGGACGGCATTCTGCCTAAAAGCGCGGAAACTTCCTGACCCGCGAGAACAAAGCGGAATATATTGTCTATAAACAACAATACATCCTGTCCTTCTTCGTCTCTGAAATATTCGGCCATTGTAATACCGGTAAGGCCCACTCTAAATCTTATTCCGGGCGGCTCATCCATCTGCCCGAAAACAAGGGCGGTTTTATTTATAACTCCGCTGTGGTTCATTTCAAGGTAGATATCGTTTCCTTCTCTTGTTCTTTCGCCAACACCGGCAAACACAGAGAACCCTCCGTGTTCGGTGGCTATATTTCTTATAAGCTCCTGAATAAGCACTGTTTTGCCGACACCCGCGCCGCCAAAAAGGCCGACTTTTCCTCCCTTGGCGTAAGGGGCAAGAAGGTCTATAACTTTTATTCCCGTTTCAAACATTTTCACCGAGGGCACCTGATCTTCAAGCGGAGGCGCTTTGCGGTGTATAGGATAATATTTGTCGGGCGAAACTACTCCCTTGCCGTCTATCGGCTGGCCCAACACATTAAACATTCTTCCCAGCACCTGATGTCCAACCGGCGCCATAATCGGCGAGCCGGTATCTGCCGCTTCCATGCCTCTTCTTAATCCGTCGGTAGTTCCAAGCGCTATACATCTTACGCAGTTATTGCCGAGATCGCTCTGAACTTCAAGATATAATCTTTCTTTTGTCTCGTCTCTTTCTATATATATCGCGTTAAGAAGATCCGGCAATTCATCCGGCTGAAATTCCACATCCACTACCGAACTTATTATCTGAACAACTTTTCCTTTATTATTCATTCCCATATATGTAGCCCTCCAGCATCTAACATGTCTTTGGGGCAGTAAGTCCTTCTTGGGACTTACGACAGACACAGTCTATTGGCGTTCAAAGTTTAAAGTTCTTGGAAGATTTTTTACCCGCCTGCGGCGGATAAAAAATCTGTCATTGAACTTTCAACCTTTAACCTTGAACTTTCAACTATTACTTATGCCAGTCCCCTGTTATTTATTTTTTCAATGCTTCCACGCCGCCGACGATTTCAAGAAGCTCGTTTGTGATGGATTCCTGTCTTGCCCTGAAGTACTGCAGCTTAAGTTCGCCAGACAGCTTATCCGCGTTGTTGGTGGCGCTCGACATCGCCCTTAACCTCGCGCTTAATTCGCTCACTTTTGATTCTATTAATATACTGTACGTAACAACTTCCAGATATTTTTTAAGCAAAAGGTTTAATGTTTTTTCTATGCTTGGCTCAAATATATAATCTACCGCCGCGCGCGCGGTTTTTTGCCCTGATTTATCTTTATCAGCCGTCTTAATGGGAAGTATTTTTTCTACTCTTGGTTCCTGGGTCAATGATGTTATGTTTTTAACGTAATAACAATTAACTTCGTCTATTTCTTTTTTTACAAACTTTTCGGCAAGAGTTCTCGCTATTTGCCTCGCAAACGCATAGGTCGGCGTCCAGTTAATAAATTCGGCTACAACATTAAGTTTTTTTTTGGCTAAAGCTTTTTTTATCTTTAACCCCAAAAGTATAAATTCTTTTTCTTCTTTTTGTTTTTCAATTTCTTTGTGAGAAAATTTTATAATTCCGGAGTTATAAGCTCCGCAAAGCCCCTTGTCGGCG
>JAZDEK010000088.1:0-2153 GCA_043808895.1 Pseudomonadota bacterium | reverse complement strand
ACCTAAAATATCACGACATACCGAACACTGTTGAAACTGCCTGCAGCGAGGCTGCGAGCCTTGGCGTAAAAATGCTCACCATCCACGCCTCAGGCGGAAGCGAGATGTGTAAAGCGGCAGTAAAAGGCGCAAAAGAGGGTGCGGCAAAGTCAGGGAAGACTCCACCCATAATTCTGGGCGTAACAGTTCTTACCTCAATGAATGAAGTTACATTAAAAGAGGTCGGTGTTAATAACACCGTCGAATCTCAGGTCGTAAATCTCGCTCGCATGGCTATTAATAACGGCGTCAGCGGAATAGTTTGCTCCGCACTTGAAGTTAAAAAACTAAAGTCGGAAATAAAAAATAAATTTGTAGCGGTAGTTCCCGGAATAAGAATGTCAGAAGGTGATGCGGGGGATCAAAAACGTATAGCAACACCTGATTCCGCATTAAAAGACGGCGCGGATTATCTTGTTATAGGACGCCCTGTATATGGTGCCAACGACCCTGTAAAAGCCCTTAACGATATTTATACACTCACAGCGAAGGTAAAATAAATGCTCTGGATATACGGGATAAACCCGGTTGAGTCAGTTCTAAAGAACCGCCCGAAAGATGTTAAAGAACTTGTAATAATAAAAACTTTTGATGAAAAAAAAGAAAATGAACGCCTTGACGCAGTTATAGCGTTGGCGAAAAAACATAACATCAGGGTCAACGAAAAGAACACTAATGATCTAAGTGAAGAATTAAAAGCAAAAACTACTACCGCGCACCAAAGAGTGTTCGCCCTCGTAAATCCACCAAAAATATATGAGCTTAAAGAATTGCTCGGCGAAAACAAGGACGTCGGCAGAAATAATGGTGGAGATTTTTTTCTCATGCTTGACGGCATAACGGATGTCCATAATATAGGCGCGATAATAAGAACCGCGGCCGCAATGGGCGTTGATGCCATAATACTCCCAAAGGACAGGACAGCGACTATAACAGCCGATGTATATAAAACTTCCGCTGGTGCTGTTGAGAATATTAAGATCGTGACAGAAGTGAACCTTACTCGCTGTGTTGAGATGTTAAAGAAAGCTGAGTTCTGGGTCTACGGATTCGAAGAAGACGGCACCAAAAATATTTACAGCGCGGATCTTAAAGGAAAAATTTGCTGTGTTATCGGTGGAGAGGATACAGGTATCCGTAGGCTCCTCAAAGAGAACTGCGACATAATATTTAAAATACCTCTCAAAACAGGCGTACAGTCTCTAAATGCCTCTGTTTCTGCTGCGATAGTTATCTACGAAGCCGCTAGACAGAAAAACAATAATTAGTTTCAATTCTCGACACTAACAATTCAAGACACGCCTCTTCTGCCCGGCACAATTCTTGCTCCATTTAGGTTGATTTTTTTATTTCTTGACAAGTTCACCTTTAAGGTGTACTATGGGGGTGTTGTATTAATACTGTCGGATTTACTAAGGCAGCGACGAAAGAATTAGAAAAGATTCCTTTGTATCTTGCCGATAAACTTTTTACTTGGGCAGCTCAAGTAGAAGAAATGGGGATAGAAGAGGTCAGGAAATTGAGAGGTTACCACGACGAACCGTTGAAAGGAGATAAGCAAGGGTATAGGTCTATAAGGCTCAACAGGTCTTATAGGGCAATATACTCTGTTAGATCCGAGATCATACTTATAGAGGAGGTTAACAAGCATGAATATTAGAGTTAAAAGTCCGGCTATACGTTATTTGGAGAGGATCACGGGCGGGCCATTGACGTTCGCGAGGCTAATGGAATCTATGCGGCTATGCGAAGAAATGTCACAGTCGGCTTTCGCGAAACTTTTAGGAATATCCAAGTCTCACCTCTGCGATATAGAGAAGGGACGTAAAAGTGTCAGCCCAAAAAGAGCTGCATACTTCGCCAGAAAGTTGGGATACTCCGAACAGCAATTTGTAAAACTCGCCATGGACGCCATGCTTGAACAGGACGGGTTAAAATATAAAGTAGAACTTATTGCTGCATAATGCCCTGACGTCGCGGATAAAAAAATCTTGCAATTAATCCTATTAGATTATAATTAAGTTCAGTTCTTTGGAACGACCTGAAATAGGGCTGGTGTAGCTCAACGGTAGAGCAGCTGATTTGTAATCAGCAGGTTGCGGGTTCAATTCCCA
>JAZDEK010000087.1:0-6384 GCA_043808895.1 Pseudomonadota bacterium | reverse complement strand
GGTGGCCTTATATTTATAGATCTTCGTGATAGATACGGTGTGACACAACTCACCTTTGACCCGTCGGAAAAGAAAGCCTACGACGTTGCGGAAGCTGCGCGAAATGAATACGTTATAAGTGTTGAAGGAGTTGTAAGACAGCGCCCCGAGGGTCTGGCAAATACAAAAATGCCGACCGGCGAAGTGGAAGTCCTTTGTAGCGACGCAGAAGTTTTAAGTAAAGCAAATCCTCTGCCCATACAACTTGATGAACACACAGAGGCGGGGCTCCCTTTAAGATTAAAATATAGATATCTTGATCTTCGTCGACCCGCGATGCAAAAAAATCTTATAATAAGACATCATGTCGCACAACTTGTGAGAAATTATTTATCAGGGCTTGATTACCTTGAGATAGAAACTCCGATACTTATGAAAACAACACCAGAGGGTGCCAGGGATTATCTTGTCCCAAGCAGGCTTGATCACGGGAAATTTTATGCGCTTCCACAGTCGCCGCAAACTTTAAAACAGATACTTATGATAAGCGGCTTTGATAAATATTTTCAGCTCTGCAGATGCTTCAGGGACGAGGATCTAAGAGCCGATAGACAGCCTGAATTCACTCAGATAGATATAGAAACTTCTTTTATGCCGGTTGATGATCTTTTTAAAGAAACAGAAGGAATGATCGATCTTATCTGGGAAAAGATCCTCGGTATAAAACTTAAAACTCCTTTTCAGGTTATGGGTTACGATGAAGCTGTGAATGATTATGGCTGCGATAAACCGGACCTAAGATTTGAAATGAAACTAAAGAACATCTCTGACGCGTTCAAAAATTCTGAATTCAAGATATTCAAAGAAGCGGTGGCCGCAGGCGGTATTGTTAAAGCGATCGTTATCGACGACGCGGAAAAATTCTCAAGAAAGGATCTTGATAATCTTTCTGAAGTAGTAAAGCCCTTCGGCTTTCCGGGCGTTGCGTGGTGTAAACTCCAAGCCGACGGTTGGCAAGGCGGAATTTCTAAAAATATCAGTGATGAAGAAAAGAAAACCATAGTCTCTGCGACGGGATTAAAAACAGGCGGACTAATTTTAATGCTTGGCGGGAAACCTTCTCTTGTTAATGGAGCAATGGCTGAATTAAGACTCCACTCAGGGCAAAAACTCGGGCTAATAAAAAATAATGAATATAAATTCACTTGGGTCACGGATTTCCCACTATTCATGTATAGTGAGGAAGAAAAAAGGTTCTACGCCATGCACCATCCGTTCACAGCACCCGTGGACGAAGATGTTAATAAACTTCTCGGCGGGAAAAAAGATGAGCTCATTAAAATACGCGCCAAAGCTTACGACCTTGTTTGTAACGGGACAGAACTTGGCGGCGGCAGTCAGCGTATATATAGAAACGATGTTCAAAAGGCGATGTTTAGTGCTCTCTCTATAGGTGACGAAGAAGCAAAAGAAAAATTCGGATTCTTTTTAGAGGCTCTAACGTACGGAACTCCTCCACACGGCGGAATAGCTTTCGGGCTCGACCGAATAATAATGATACTCACGGGTGCATCATCTATAAGGGATGTGATCGCCTTTCCGAAAACACAAAAGGCCATGGATCTTATGCTGGACAGCCCAAGCCCGGCGGGAACCGACCAACTAAAAGAGCTTGGAATATCAATTAACAAAAGTTGACTTTTTGTGATATTTAGCATTATAACGGTTGTAACCTAATATAAAGAGAGGTTTTACGATATGGGAAAGTTAAGACGTAAATGGTCGCCAAAAAAGGTAATGGACGAGATCAAAAAGATAGAGAACAAAAGCGCCTCATGGAACCACAAAAACAATTCTTCTCTATATAACGCAGCCGTAACTCACTTTGGCTCATGGAAAGCCGCGGTTAGGGCGTGCGGCTATGATTATTATGAAATTAAAAGAGTAAGTAACAAAAAGTGGTCGGATGTTGATATAGAGTTCTTAAAGAAGAACTATCAGAATCTGTCCACCGACGATGTTGCCAAGATATTAGGTAGAAGTAAGAACAGTATCAACACATATCGGCACCGCTGGGGGCTAAAGCTCAACCTTGACAGGTTCTCAGAAGAGGAAAAAGAGTTCATAAAGAAGATGTTCAAAAAGATGAGCGACAAAGAGATAGCCGAGAAACTTGGCGAGAACTCCAACGCTGTTTATTATTTCAGACTGAAAGAAGGCATGAAAAAGAGCGGGCATTGGGACGAGGCCAAGGTCATCTATAGTATAAGAGAACTTTTTGAGCAGGGAAAACTAAGGAACATCAGCGCGAGCGAACCTTTATATGCTGCCGCACGACGCTGCTTTGGCTCATGGAAAAAAGCCGTCGAAGCCGCGGACCTTCACTACGATAAAATTATTAAAAAAGGCAGACGCAAACTTTCGGAATTATAATTAGCATGAAACGGTTGGGAATTCAGAATGGCAGCAGCGTAGACATGTCAATATTGTTGCGTAACCTGTCGTTGTCCTACGAAGAAAGACTGGAACAGCATCAAAGGGCTTTAGATCTGTTCTTTTTGTTAAGGCATAGCAAGAGGTCTGTAAATGAAAAACCTAAAAGATCTTTTAGAAGTACTCCTAAAAAGTAAAATTGATTTTATTTTAATAGGCGGATACGCGGGAGTAGTTCATGGATCATCTGTTGTCACTCAGGACATAGACATATGCGCGGTCTTGACTCCGGAAAATATAAAGAAACTACGGATGTGCCTTAAAGATTATGACCCAAGCCACAGGATGACCCAAAAAAAACTCTCTTTTTTAAGATATCCGGAAAAATTAAACGGTATAAAAAATCTCTATATAGAGACCAACCTCGGTGTGTTGGATATTATAGGCGATGTTTCGGGCGTCGGGTCTTTTGAAGACGTGAAAAAGAACGCTGTGGAAATAAAACTATACGGACATAAATGCAGGGTAATATCAGTAGACGACCTCATTAAAAGTAAAGAGACACTGAAGCGCCCGAAAGACCTTATAGTAGCTGCGGAATTAAAGTCTATAAAGAGATCAAAAAAATAATTAAAAAAGGCCGACGCAAACTTTCTGAAATATAGATCTAAGATTTAAAAAGCCCGAGCACAACGTATAAACATAGGGTCTTTTTTTGCGCCGTTACTTCTAACTATTCCAAGATCAAATATATCTATATACCATGCATCATCCCCGCTCAAATTACTTTCAGAAGAGCTCCAATAGACATCCATTGTTTCTTGACACATAGCAATAGAAGCACCGGTACGACTATCATGTATGAAATTATAAGAGCAATGGCTAAGGCTGTAATAGAATCCTCGAGAGGAGTAGTTTATGGCCACTAAGTACATTAGTCTTAACTCTTGGGCAGACGGTAAGAACCAATCTGCATTAACATCCCTGTTTTTGTTCTTTAAATCGTTTGATTGATAACACGATAATGCAGCAGGGTAGATTTCTTCGTCAGGTGATTCGCTATAAAGTGCAAGTAGACGCGTGTTACGTAATCCTGTGCCTACATCCGTATCGGTTACGTCTGTGCTGCTGCTTGCTGTTCCAATAAGATCTTTCTTTTTCTCTGGAAGTGCGTTCCATGGGACTTGTTTTGTTTGATTCTTGTAAGCAGCCATTAAACCTACTTTGTCTTTGCCAAAAGTCTTTTCAAAAAGTTTTTTTGTTAATATTTTTTGGCTTTCTGGATTATCTTTACAATAAAAAGCATATCCAACACCTATTGTGTTACCTTGTTTTGTTACTGCTTCGCCTACTTTACATTCAGTCGCATCTGCAAATACAAAGTCTGTATTCGCAATAAAAGTTAAAGCTAATACTCCGATGAGTTTTTTCATTGTGCGGCCCTCCCGGTTTTAATTATATTAGTATCCCGTTCCATACTGATCCATCATTAAGTATAGATACGCAGGAAGGCTTGGCGAACTTATGCTGTCGTACATTACGCCGGATATGCAGATGTAGTATCCGCCCGCTTTAAGGGGTGCAAGACTTTGTCCGTAAAAAACGTGCGCGAGGCTTCTGTTGTAATACGCGCCGGCGTACGTGAGAGGAAGACATGTCTGGTCTGTCTGACATGAGGTCGGTATGGTCCTGGTCAATACAACATTGTCGCAGCGGTAATCTGTCGCGATATCTATTTTGACGCCCTGCGCGCCTGTTTGTGAAACGTCCCAACCTAGTGTTACGTCATAGACGCTGTACGCACTTATACCGTAAACGTAACCTTCAGCGGCATCCTGCCCAAATTGTGTAGCCGGATTTCCGTACGTTAAAGATATCGTCGGTGGATACGGTCTTTGAACTCCACACGAAGCTACGAATGCAAGAAATATTGACAAAACAAAGATCTTTTTCATATTTATACTCCTCTTGAGCAAGCCCGCAGACCCGCTCTTACGCAATAATAATGCAATTTTTGTACCATTAAAGCAATCTCAATGAAAACAACAAGTTCCCCCTTTCAGTGCCCTTTTGGGCGTGTCTATATTGTTGACGATTGTCTAATTCCAAGTGGTTTTTTGGAACTTCTTGGCGCGAAGTTTCCTTTCCATGTCCTTTAATTTTAAGTAAGCAAACCCTGTTACAAGTCCCCCAAGATGCGCAAGATGACTGATGGATGAGTTCTCCTGCATCAATAGCGCGGCTAATTCAATAGCACCCATTATTAAAACCAGTCTCAACGCTCTTACCGGAATTACTCCGAATACAAAAAGCATTCTGTCGCGGAATATTAATCCGTATGCGAGAAAAAGTCCGAATATGGCGCCGCTTGAACCTACCGTTGGCACCATCATTGTTGAGGGGGTTATAAATGATAAAAGGACAACAGTGATCCCGGCTCCCACTCCGCAGATGAAATAATATTTAAGAAAGAATTTTGTTCCCCACAATTTGTAAAGCTCAACGCCGAACATCCATAGCATCAGCATGTTGAGCAAAAGATGGAATACCCCGCCGTGCACGAACATATATGTAAAGAACTGCCACACAAAATGATGCTTCAAAACAAGGTACGGGACCACGCCCAGGAATACTGTTAGATCTATTCCCGCCAACCGCGTTATAAGCATTAAAATGAATACGGCTACATTTATATATATGAGAGTTTTAATGGTCTTAGGTGTTTTCGGCATTTGGAAAGCCAACATGAACTTTTAATTAACATATATTTTTTACAATAGCGATTAGATTTTATACACCTGCGCAACTTGTTGGAATATTTTAGTTTTTAAACACGATTTCAAAATACTGCCTCAAATTAGTATAAAGTTTGGGCACTTTGGGTATTTTTTGATTTTTACACAAAGCCTTTTATTTCAAACAGTTAAGTGTGTTTTTGCTTATGGCACAGCTATTGCAATAACAAATGAGGACGTTGGTACGAATTAGTTTGATATAATGAACAAGGGAGATAATTTTTATGACAAGCTCAAACAAAAGAAACCACGAGAGAGTAACGCCGAGCCAGAGCGTTCTTGTAAAAGAGGACACCGGCGAAATAATCAATTACTATCACGTGAAGAATATCAGTCAGGGCGGAATGTATCTTCTCAAGAAGATAAGTTCCAAGGACGAAAGAACATCAACATTTACTTTTTTGCTTCCAAACCTTACGGATAATTCCGTGAACGGGACTATATTTGAAACAAGGCTCGACGAGAACGGAATTTACGGAACAGCCGTTAAGTTCTCTGATCCCAATACAGTTAAGTCTGTTATGTCGGCGATAAAGCAGCTTTAACTAGAACGCTTTTTAATCCTTTCCAGCGCGACCCTGCTTTTTTCCACCCATGCGTTCTCTATTTTATATGTTACGGCGTATTCAATGTTCTTTTTGTGCGCGGTTTTTGATTTTTCAAGCAATGATCTTAATATATTTTTAAGGTTGTCTTTGTACATCCTTTCCAATTTCTGTTTGATTATATCGTCCGGAACAGGTGTGTTCCAAAGCTCGTCGTAAGCCCGCTCGTAGAGCTCTCCTATCATATAAAGACCTTTCGAGGCGGCATCCCTGTCGTCCTGTCTTAATACCTCTATGTAAGCGTCCTGCGCTTTTACGTAGTAATAAGCCTTAAGCTCAAACTGTTCTTCAGCGATCTTAATATTGGACGAGTTGAAAGATATTTTTATCTGCTCTCCGGTAATTTTATAAACGTCGGCCAATGTTTCAAGCGCCCATAGACCCAGGCCGTCAACTTTATCGTCGGGGTATCCTTTATTTTTCGCGTTCAGTTCAAGAAAACTTTTTTTATCGTTAAGAACGGCAACAGCAGGCTCAAGATAATTCATAGCGTCCTTGTATGACTTAAGCTCATAATACGCGGTGCCTTTTCTTACCCTGTATTCAAATTCCTCGATTAAAGAAAGTGTCTC
>JAZDEK010000086.1:0-10769 GCA_043808895.1 Pseudomonadota bacterium | reverse complement strand
TGTGATCGAACTCAAAGTCCAGCCACGAGCCTCTGTATGGAATTATTCTCGCTGTGTATAGAAGTTTTCCGGACGGATGGATAATGTAACTGTAGAAGACTCCAGGCGATCGGTGTAGCTGGCTTACAACAACTCTCTCGGTACCGTTGACGATAAAAGAGCCCTGATCGGTCATAAGTGGAATGTCGCCAAGGTACACTTCCTGCACCTTAACGTCCCTTATGCTCTTTGCGCCTGTATCCTCATCGACGTCCTTTACAACAAGTCTCACCTCGACCTTAAGAGGCGCAGCGTATGTAACACCTCTGCTCCTGCATTCATTCACATCGTACTTGGGAGTTCCCAAACTGTACTTTATGAACTCAAGCGAAGCGGTCTCGCTAAAATTCGTTATAGGAAATATCGACGTAAAAACAGACTGCAACCCGGCGAGTTTTCTTTTCTCGGGGTCGGTATGTTCTTGCAGGAATTCCGCATAGAAATGCTTCTGCAGCTCCAGAAGATCTGGCATTTCTATTACGGGTTTTATCTCCCCGAAAGAATGTCTGTAACGGTCGTTGGTAGCCGTAAGTATAGAGGTCATACTCAAAATCTCCCTTTTATTTTTTATTTAATTGAACTCAAGAGTTGCAATTAAATTACTTAAGGGAAACTTTTCCGCCTACAGCCTCTACTTTCTTTTTGATCTCTTCTGCTTCCTGTTTTGAGCAACCTTCTTTGATGTCCTTTGGAGCGCCTTCTACAAGATCTTTGGCTTCTTTAAGCCCTAAACCTGTGATGGCTCTGACTTCTTTGATGACTTTGATCTTTTCATCTCCGCCAGACTCAAGAACTACCGTAAACTCCGTTTTCTCTTCTACAGCAGCCGCTGCGCCTGCAGCAGGAGCGGCAAAAGAAACAGGAGCAGCGGCGCTGACCCCAAACTTTGTTTCAAGTTCCTTGATCAGTTCGCTCAGCTCGAGCACGGTCATTTTCTCAATGAAAGTGACCACATTAGTTCTTGTAATTTCAGCCATTTTCTTTGTTCCTCCTAAAATATATCTATTCTTTCTTGCCTTTAATAGCCGTTAACACATTCAAAAAATCTCTTGGCACAGCGGACATAACACCCATAAAATTCTGGAGTGGAGCAGCAATTGTTCGTACCGTTTGAGTAAGGAGTTCTTTTCTCCCCGGAAGTTTTGAAAGAGCGACTATTTCTTTCGCGCTCATTTTCTTTGATCCGTATATTCCACTTATGATCTCGAACTTTTTTCTGTCGTCCACATATTTCAGAACAGCTTTCGCGACTGCCGCGGGATCCTGATAACTGAATGCTACAGCGACGGGACCGTTCAGGTCCGCGTCTATATCCTTGTGATAGCTCAGATCACCGATCGCTCTTCTTACCAGAGTGTTCTTAATAACTTTGAGCTCTCCGCCACTGGTGCGGATCTCTTTTCTCAACGCTGTAACTTCAGCGGCTGTAAGCCCAAGATTGTGCGTTATAAAGAAAGCCTGAGAGGATTCGAACTTTTCCCTCGTCTGTTTTACGACTTCTTTCTTGTCATTGATATTCACTTTTATCACTCCTACATTTTTTAGCCGTTTTGTTATATATCTATAAGCTCAACAAAAGCAAGCAAATTCACTCCACACTGCTTGTGTCTATTTTGACCCCGGGTCCCATGGTGGTCGAAAGCGTTATGGCCTTCACGTAGACACCCTTGGCGGAAGACGGTTTTATTCTGTGTATTTCTGACAGGATCGCCTTAAAATTCTCTAACAATTTTTCATGCCCAAATGATGTTTTGCCTATTATTGTGTGGATGATACCTGTTTTCTCTGTTCTGTACTCAACACGACCAGCCTTGTGCGCTTTTACTGTTCTTTCTATATCCATTGTGACGGTACCGACCTTTGGGTTAGGCATTAAGCCCTTGGTTCCAAGTATCTTTCCGAGCTTTGATATGATCTTCATCATGTCCGGAGTTGCTACTACAGCATCAAAGTCCAACCAGCCGCCGTTTATTTTTTCAACAAGGTCTTCTGCTCCAACGTAGTCAGCTCCTGCTTTTTCTGCTTCAGACGCTTTTTCTCCCTTCGCGAAAACCAGCAGCTTAACTTTTTTTCCTGTTCCGTTCGGAAGGTTCACTGCTCCCCTCAACATCTGGTCAGCGTGTTTTGGATCAACACCCAGATTGAAAGCAACATCCACTGTTTCGTCGAACTTTGAATACTTGACGCTAATCGCTAATTTAATAGCTTCCTCTGCACTGTACTTTTTGACGCGGTCAACTTTTGATAACGCCTCTTTGTACTTTTTTCCGGATTTTGACATTTTTTACTCCTTGCTGGTGCTAACGACTTTTTACGGTCTCCCAGTACTTAAAAAGATTTTATACGACTTCTATGCCCATGCTCCTGGCTGTACCTTCTATGATCTTCATCGCTGCTTCCAGGCTGCTTGCGTTAAGGTCGGGCATTTTTATCTGTGCTATTTTTTTAACCTGAGCCTTTGTGACCTTTCCGACTTTCTCTGTGTGTGGAACTCCGGAACCTTTTTCAATTCCCGCTTCTTTTATCAAAAGTATCGAAGCCGGAGGGGTCTTTTTTATAAAAGAGAAGGATCTGTCGGCGTAGATCGTTATTACGACCGGAATTATCATTCCTTTTTGGTCTTGTGTCTCGGAGTTAAATCTTTTGCAGAACTCCATTATGTTAACACCATGCTGACCGAGCGCGGGTCCTACGGGAGGAGAAGGGTTCGCCGCTCCCGCGGGTATCTGAAGTTTTACCATTCCAACTACTTTTTTAGCCATTTTCGTCTCTCCCTTTTGCCGTTATATTTTTTCAACCTGCACGAACTCGAGTTCTACAGGCGTAGATCTTCCAAATATCGAGACAAGGACTTTTAGTTTCGCCTTGTCCGGTTTTACTTCCTCGACGATACCGGTGAAGTTGGTGAACGGACCTTCTATAACGCGCACGTTCTCGCCTTCTTCGAACGAAACTTTCGGCGTTGATTTTACACTTCCCTCTTCCACCTGAGAGGTGATCTTCATTACTTCCTTTTCATTTATCGACGGTGGATTCGTGTTGCCGCCGACAAAACCGACTATCTTTGATGTGGCTTTGACACAATGCCAGTTCTCCTCGTTCATCACCATCTGCACAAGCATATAGCCCGGGAAGAATTTTCTGCTCGCTGTGCGCTTTTTGCCCTTAGAGATCTCAACAACATTTTCAGCGGGCACAAGCACGTGGCCGAAATCGCCCGGACGTGGATTGGCTTTTATTTTTGCTTCAAGCTGTTCTTTCGCTTTTATTTCCTGTCCAGTTTTAACATACACAATGTACCACTTCATGTTCGGGTTATCGGAGTGGACGTTTATGTGTTCCTGTTTTGGTTCCTCAACGTGTTTAGCTTCCGGAGCCAAAGACCTATGGTCTTCAGCGTCTATTTTTTTCTCACCGTCGGAGATCATTTTGGAAAGTTCTTCTTTATTGGCCAGAAGGTCTTCCCCGACCTTTACCTCAGTGTCCTGTGTTTTATTTTCCGATGTCTCGTCGATATACATCACGTTACCTCTTTAAAATAAATCCCATTCCAAAATTCGAAAGCAAATCAAAAACCCAAAGAACAACTGCCGATATTATTACAGCGATGATAACAACAACAGTGGCGCCCCAAGTTTCTTTTTTCGGCGGCCACGTTACCTTTTTTACCTCGGTGATAACCTCAAGAAGATACAGTTTTATCCTTTCAACCCTGTAAGGTATATAAGCCGCGATACCGCCAAATATGACAGGCAATAGATTTTTTATAACTTCTGCCAAAGACGATCGCAAATAGATATCAAAATAACCCAGGGTATGCTCAACAGCGACTTTGGTCATGTACCAGACGATAACGCCCACCGCGACCACCGTCAGCATAAATGCATTTCTAGTAAATTTATCCATATTCACACCCTCTTATTGCTCTGGCAGGCCAGGGGGGACTCGAACCCACAACAACCGGTTTTGGAGACCGGTGCTCTACCAATTAGAGCTACTGGCCTAAAACTACAGCCTCGTTATTTAGTCTCCTTGTGCTCTGTGTGCTTCCTGCAAGAACGGCAATACTTTTTCATCTTGAGCTTGTCCGGCTTCGTCTGTTTGTTCTTATCAGAGACGTAGTTCTTGCGTTTGCATTCACCGCATTCAAGATGGATTATGTTCCGCACTTTTGTAGCCTCCTGTATATATAATATGTAAGAGGGGGTTTAATCAGACCGCCGCCTACTCAAAAAACTTTGTTTTTCTATCAGGTTACAAATTACATTGCAACAATTATTTGATGACTTCGCTGACTACGCCCGCACCAACGGTTCTGCCGCCTTCACGGATGGCGAACCTTAGCTCTTTCTCCATTGCTATCGGGCAGATAAGCTCGATCTCAAGGTTAATGTTGTCCCCGGGCATGACCATCTCTACCCCTGCAGGAAGGGTGGTAACTCCCGTAACGTCCGTTGTTCTAAAGTAGAATTGTGGTCTGTATCCGTTAAAGAATGGGGTATGACGTCCGCCTTCTTCTTTGCTCAATATATAAACGCTTCCTTTGAACTTTGTGTGTGGAGTAATTGAGCCGGGCTTCGCAAGAACTTGGCCACGCTCAACTTCTTCCTTCTTTGTTCCTCTGAGTAAGCATCCAACGTTATCTCCAGCTTCGCCGTAATCAAGAAGTTTTCTGAACATCTCTACTCCGGTTACAACTGTTTTTAGTGTCGGGTGTATACCAACTATTTCCATTTCTTCGCCGATCTTAACCTGTCCTCTTTCTATTCTTCCTGTTACAACTGTTCCTCTTCCGGAAATGGAGAATACATCCTCTACCGGCAGCAAGAACGGTTTATCTTTATCTCTGGTCGGGGTTGGAATGTAACTATCTACTGCTTCAAGAAGCGCAAAGATGCTCTTTTTTCCTTCCTCTGTTCCTTCCAACGCCTTAAGTGCACTTCCTCTCACTATCGGAATTTTATCTCCCGGGAAATCATATTTTGTCAGAAGTTCTCTGAGTTCTAGTTCAACAAGCTCGAGTAACTCTGGATCGTCGACCATATCAACCTTGTTCAAATAAACAACCATCGCTGGAACGCCGACCTGTCTCGCAAGAAGAATGTGTTCTCTCGTCTGAGGCATAGGACCATCTACCGCGCTGACAACAAGAATAGCGCCGTCCATTTGCGCGGCACCGGTTATCATGTTCTTGATGTAGTCTGCGTGGCCGGGGCAATCAACGTGGGCGTAGTGGCGATTCTTTGTCGCGTACTCCACGTGCGCTGTTGCTATTGTAATACCGCGTTCCCTTTCCTCGGGAGCGTTATCTATCTGGTCGAATGATTTATATTCTGCCAGACCCTGTTCCTGAAGGGTCTTTGTTATTGCCGCTGTAAGCGTAGTTTTGCCATGGTCTACGTGGCCTATGGTCCCTACGTTCACGTGCGGTTTGTTTCTCTCAAATTTCTGCTTTGCCATAAATTTTCTCCTCTCTCAGCGTCTTATTTTTTAATAACGCTGTACATTAAAATAATAACTATCCCTAAAAGGGCAACCCAATTTACTGAATTTTCAAAAAAAACGCAAGCTATTAGTTAAAAATAATGACATATACGCCGAACCCTTTGTGGCAGCGGGTTTAACCCGTACAGTCGTCCGGCTAATTTATTGATATTATTGGGCACGCATCTGCTGGTCACAGCTCTGTTTGAAAAAGTACATTTTTAGGAGTTGTTGTGGTAGTGTTAAATTATGACGAAGAAGGAAATATCAAAAAAATGGATCGCGCAGTCTAACGAAGATTTTAGCGCCGCTAGTGCTCTATTGGCAAAAAAGAAGAATATGTTTGCCCTGTTCTTCTGCCACCAAGCTGTAGAAAAGATCTTAAAAGCTCTTTATATATGTTACATCGATGAGCAGTATCCGTACGTACATGATCTGGGTAGATTAATAAAAGCGGTTGCTCCTGAAATTAAAAAAATTCCGGCAAAATATTTTAACTTGTGCGAGGAGCTAAATCCTTTTTATATAAAGTCAAGGTATCCATCGTACAGGGACGATATGTCAACAAAGTGCACAGATAAATTTACAAAAACATTATTTAAGAAAACAGAGGGCTTTCTAAAATGGTCAAAAACAAAACTCAATTAAAAAAGATCATCAAACGATATATAAACGCTGTTAACGAGGTTTACAAATTAGACAGAGTTTACCTTTTCGGCTCTTACGCGAAAAATAAGCAAAGAAAGTGGAGCGACATTGACCTGGCTATGGTTTCAAAGGATTTTGAAACCATAGATTCCTATACAGCCATGGTAATGCTCGCGCGATTAAAAAGGGACATTGAGCCCGCTATAGAAGCTTTACCCTTTATTCCGGAAGATATTGATAACCCGCAACTTGGCTCTATTGAATACGCCGTCGCTAAAGAGGGAAAACTGATCTGGCGGAAATAAAAATTCTAATTTCTAATTATTAAAAAGCCCGGACACAACGGACACGGAAATGTTCGGTCTCAAAGCTGCCGAACTGGCCGCCATTGCTGAAATCCTGGTGCCTAGCGAAGTCGTTGACGGACTCAGAAGAACTCCAATACTGAGGAGTCTCGTTTTTTACTTCATTATATTTAGTCATGAAACCACCAACATCATCCTTGCTAACGTATAACTTATTTAATTCATCTTTGCTTGGTAACCACCAATCGTCGAAGCCGCCTGATCCTGATTCATGACCCTTTGACCCTAAGTCGGAGCACAACTTAGCCGCATAGGCTCCATCTCCTTGTGTTTCAATAATTTTTTTAGTATTCCATAATCCTGTGCCTAAAGCTTCTCCTGTGGCTCCTGTTACCTTATAATCTCCATTGTCCCATCGTATCCCACTACTCTGATCGCTTAGTGTTGCTATTAAACCGTGTTGTACGTCTTTATCGTAATAAGGATCTCCAGATTGCAGAATATAGGCAACTATGCCGCCTTGGTATTCGTCGCCAATTTTAATTCCTTCCTGAGCAAAAACCTGTCCTGTACTTGTGATAAAAATCACAGCCAATAACCCAAGAAATCTCTTCATAAAATAAACCTCCGTAGAACTATAGTCAAGTAACACAAAATGGACGCATTAGTCAAGGAATTATTGTATTGGTATGCCTTTCTAAAAATAACTAGTCGGATTTATGATATTTTTTGATATAGCTTCTGGTACGGGTTTATATTCTTTGAACTCCATGGTGAAAGTACCGCGTCCTTGGGTCAAAGACCTTAAATCCGTAGAATATCCAAACATTTGCGCGAGCGGCACTGTGGCGTCCACGAACCTTAACGCAGCCCTCATCCCCATTTCAAGGATTTTGCCCCGTCGTGCGCCAAGATCGCTTATTATGTCACCGACGTATTCCTCGGGAGAAACAACTTCGACACTCATTATCGGTTCCAAAAGAACAGGCGAGCCCTGCATGTACGCATCCCTAAAAGCCATGGCTGTGGCTGCTGACAAGGCAATTTCCACACCCTCTTGGTCAAGAAGATCAACTTTGTTCACAACAACATGAAGCCCGTACGTTGGATAGCCGGCAAGATTTCCGGCTGTTGAAATATCTTTCAGCGACTTAATTACATTATTTTTTCTTTCGTTAGATAAATTTAGTACCGTCGGCGAGATTTCGCACGACAACGACTCGTGTTTTTCAGAAGGAGCTACAGCCAGGGTGACGGATGCAAAATATTTTTTCCCACCAATTTCTTTATCAAAAACAAGGATGGCCTCAGCGAATTTTGTTACAGTTTCCCTGTACGCGACCTGAGGTTTACCGACCTTTGCCGAAACTTTAAACTCACGGAGCAGTCTATCGACGATGATCTCAAGATGGAGCTCTCCCATTCCGGAAATTATCAGTTGACCCGTTTCTTTATCCGTAGCGACTTTAAATGTGGGATCTTCCATTGTAAGTCGGGCAAGGCTCTCGTTCAATTTTACTTCATCTGCTTTTGTTTTCGGTTCTATAGCGACAAAAATTACAGGTTCAGGAAATTCTATTTTTTCCAAAAGCACAGGATGCTTGTCGCTGCAAAGAGTGTCGCCCGTCGTAGTTAGCCTTAATCCAACGAGCGCGACAATTTCTCCGGCGTGCGCGCTTTTACGTTCTTCGCGTTTATTTGAATGCATCAAAAGTATTTTTGAAATTCGTTCGCGTTTATCTTTTGCTGGATTATAGACGCTGGCACCGACCTCTATTTTTCCCGAATATAATCTTATGAATGTAAGTTGTCCGGCGTATGCATCATTTGCTATTTTAAAAGCGAGCGCAGAAAGAGGTTCATCCGGCTTTGGTTTGAACGTTAAATGCTTGTCCTCATGTTTTGGATCTATACCGGTAACGTTCCCTCTATCGTACGGGGAAGGGAGTAAACTTATTACAGCGTCTAAAACCGGCTGTACTCCTTTATTTTTTAACGCAGAGCCGCAGAAAACAGGAACCACCGAACACTCGATCGTCATCTTTCTTAATACTTCCCATATATGTTGTTCTTCTACGTCGTGACCATCCAGGAATTTTGCGCACATCTTATCATCACATTCACTAAGTTTTTCTAACAACGCGGCCCTGTGATGTTTTGCCTTGTCCATGAGCTCCTGAGGAATATCGTCGTAGTAACATTCCTGACCCAGGGTATCGTCTTTCCAATAGATCGCTTTCATCTTTATTAGATCGACCATGCCCTTGAAATTATCCTCGCTGCCTATTGGTATTTGAATAACCAGCGGCGTAGTGTGGAGTTTACTTATCATCATGTCGCATACGCGAAAAAAATCAGCGCCTATACGATCCATCTTATTTACGAACGCGATACGAGGAACTTTATATTTATCAGCCTGACGCCAAACGGTCTCAGATTGAGGCTCAACTCCACCGACACCGCAAAAAACCGCGATAGCGCCGTCCAGAACTCTAAGCGATCGTTCAACTTCAATTGTAAAATCAACGTGCCCAGGAGTGTCGATTATGTTTATTCTGTGATCGTTCCAATAACATGTGGTCGCAGCGGCGGTAATTGTGATGCCTCGCTCTTGTTCTTGCACCATCCAATCCATGGTCGCTGTGCCTTGATCCACTTCGCCAATTTTATGCACCTCTCCGGTGTAAAAAAGAATTCTTTCTGTAAGGGTAGTTTTTCCAGCGTCGATATGCGCCATGATGCCAATATTGCGGTATTTACTTATCGCTACGTCATCCATAACGGACAACTTATAATGGGCACGCCGTACAGTCAAAAGAATTTAAATTAATCAGCTGTCTTTGCCAAACGGAAGCCAAATATTGTGCTTGAAGCCAGAGAATTGGTATAGAATAGGGTACCTACCGGTAAGTAGACTATGTTGTAATACCAGCTGCCGCCTCGCGCTAGAGCATTACTCTGGACATTGCCAAAAAGCCATTCAGTGACGTTACCGCTCATGTCGCTTAAACCAAGAGCGTTAGCATTTTTTGATCCAACTACATGAGTAGCGCCGCCACTATTAGCTCCATACCATGTCGTTGCTTTTGTTGGATCTAAGTTTGGATTTGGATTACCGGACAGATCAATGGCGTAGTCTGTTGCACCGCTAACATAATTGCCTGGCGTCCAATAGATACCGCTACCGACAGGAAGTTCTTTAGCGTTATTAGAAGAATCACTCCCTTTATATCGTGCAGCAAGTTCCCACTCGTTACCAGTAAAAAGCCGAAATCCTTTCCTGCCAGGGTCGGGAGTAGCATTATCGCACATCACCGTCGTATTAGAATCGCGTATTGGCGTACCCCCAATTTCGCAAACACAATTATAATTTGTACCGTGTTCAGCGTTATAATATTCTGTAATCGCGTTAGCCCACACCATTGCATCTCGCTGATTTATTTTTGTGACCGGTTGTCCGGCCATTGGTTGTATGGGTGGCGCGCCAAAGACTCCATTACTCCCCTGAGCACCAACATTGGCGAAATGATACACATTAGGTCCGCGAGCCGGATCGACAGCCCACTGATACACCTTGTACCAGAGTTCGTAAGTCACTTCCGTTTTTGCGATCCAATACGCGTCAGCCACTGAGGCACTGCCGTTATCTGAAAAACCAGTAGGAAATATAAATCCGCCGGCGACGTAGACCATGTCAAAATCCAATCCGCCGATTGTATTGGTCACTATAGCTCCGGTTGTGAATCCACTCATATCTTGGATGGGAGGCATTACCGTGAGCTCCTGAGAGAAATCCACAGCTCCCTGAGACGGCTCCCGCACAACAATAATGTCAGGTTTATCTGGTGCTGTGATCTTCATTGTACATGACGAGAGGCTCACGAAAATGATCATAAGAAGAAAATAACCTAGTTTGTTGATATTCATTTTAGCCTCCACGTACCATGTAATCTAATCAGTATTATACCACAAAGTGTATATTTTGTCAACAATTTGTTTTTTGCCCCCGAGCTTTCGCGCATTACCGCTGGAATATAAAGCCGGAACAACCTGCCTGTGCCCGTGTTATTTCGAAGGCTGTATCGGAAGACGGAAAAAGCGACGCCAAGGAGCTTTTTCCGTCTGAGATCCAAGGAGGCTTTTTTGTCTGACGTTAGTCGGACAAAAAAGAACTCCGTGCCTGAGAAATAATACGGGCACAGGCAGGTCTGTTTAAATTTTTAGATTACCAACGATAATGCGCGAATGCTCTGTTGGCTTCCGCCATGCGCAGCGTGTCGTCTTTCTTTTTGA